>JBBSNU010000695.1:0-2702 GCA_038260455.1 Chroococcales cyanobacterium
CTGTTTGCCTTTTTTATGACCATTTTTATTGATATGAGTTGATTTGCATTCAGGGCATTGCATAATATTTATTTTAAATGTGTGTTATTTTTGACGTTCGGAGGACAACTTCATCATACCATTGTTCAGCAACGCCAAGAAAGGATACCCTACTTTCAAAAAACATTGCCGCTCGGTTGAGTACAAGGTATCGGGCTGGAAAGTATCGCCTGATGCCATGACTATCAATTTCACGGATGGATTTGAAGCTGGGACTTTTTCGTTATTTTGTAATAATGAAACGAGGGAAGATATCCTAACCCTGAAAATCAATCGGGTGCGGGTTGTGCGTAAAGCGGACGGGTATCATGCTCAATTCTGCTTTGATGCTGACCGAAAGGAAGAGGGCGAATACACTGGTAATGTTGTTGGATTAGATCTAGGGCTGAAGTATTTCACCAAAGACCAAAACGATATTGCTGTTGTCTACCCTCAGTTTCTACGGAAGGCTGAACGACAACTAAAGAAAGCGCAGCGCCGATTGAGCAAGAAATTCGTAAAGGGTGCAAAGCCCCAGTCGCAGAACTACCACAAGGCAAGAAAGGGGCTAGCAAAAATCCATCTGAAGATTCAAAGACAGCGTAAAGATTGGGCTATTAAACAGGCTCGGTGCGTAGTGGCATCTAACGATGTTGTGGTCTATGAAGATCTAAAGATAGCGAACATGGTCAAGAATCATCACTTGGCTAAGTCAATTTCAGATGCCGCTTGGTACCAATATACTCAGTGGCTCGACTACTACGGGAAAATCTGGGACAAGGTAGTTGTGGCAGTATCGCCTAACTACACATCTCAGGATTGCTCTGGCTGTGGCCAACGAGCAAAGAAAGCGCTCAGCACAAGAACCCATTCATGCCCCTGCTGTGGACTAGAGATTTGCCGCGATACAAATGCGGCGCTCAACATTTTGCGGAAGGGAATGAATATTTTAGGCGTTGAGTATCAAAACGGTACCTTTGGGCAAAAGGAATCCGCCCATGATTGAGGGAAAGCCTTGGGAGAAGACCGCCTCTATCGGTGAAGGGCAACCAGAGCTGGCAAGTGGACTTCGTTGAGCAAGGAATAAGAATCCCCGTGCCTTTGCTGCCGGGGAGTATGTCAAGTTCACAAAGCAAGTTGGTGCTTCCGAGCCCCTTAAAAAAAATGCTACTGTATAACAGATCTCAATCCTCATACAGCAACTCATTCCACAATCCACAATCTAAAATCTAAAAGGCTCTCCTGATTTTGTGGTGATAAGCAAACCGCATATCCTTACTCCGAGGGCATCATAGAATCACAAACAGTTGTGCTTGATACCGTATACACCATAAACCCAGGAGAGCCATCTAAAATCTAAAATTGTCCGATTTGTGTGCCAAAAAGTTGGGCAGCCAGATTTTTTATGATAAAGTAGTGCGAAAAAGCAAAGTTCTGCATCGCCCTCGTCCCCTCCCACATTAGAGTGCTTGATTCTTACCAGAATTGAGGCTAAAATCGATCGGTAAAATTTGATGCAGTAATTAGTGCTAATTATTCGGTGTGGTGTCTGCAAATAGCTTGAGTTTATGGAGAAGTTTGGAGGAGTTAGCAGAAGTAGAACTCATAAATCCCTCTTAGGGATGGAAGTTAGGCGATCGAAAAAAATGCCGGTTTGGGCTTTCTTATCTCTGGTGACAAACGCGCTACTAATAGCCGCGGTCGCTCAACTGCTCGCCAGGGGACACAACATGACAGAAAGCTCTACGGAGAGTGCTGCGGTTGCAGGGGGCACTGAGGAACTAATTCGCTCTGTGACGGCGACAAACTCCGCAAAGACAGTGCTAGACGTACCCGTTCCGGGACAGCGACACAAATGGACTTACCAGGAGTGGGTGATGCAGTTGGGCCGGGAAGCTGAGGCGGTGGCGGCGAATCGACCCCCAAAACTCAGTGTTTTGGCTGGGGATTCTTTGAGTATGTGGTTTCCGACGAAGCTGTTACCGCCCGATCGCATTTGGCTCAATCAAGGGATTTCGGGAGAGACTTCCGTGGGTTTGCTGAAGCGGTTGCAGTTGTTCGATCGCACTGCGCCCGATACGGTGTTTGTCATGATCGGGATTAACGATTTGCTGCGGGGAGCCACCGACGAAGGGATTTTGGACAACCAGCGGCAGATTATTCGCGATTTGCGGTGGGCTCACCCGAAAGCACAAGTGGTGGTGCAGTCGATTTTGCCGCACAGCGGGGAACAAGCAACTTGGGAAAATCGCGATCGGCTGCTGGCGATTCCTAACAGTCGGATTCGCTCCATCAATCGGCGGCTCAAAGAAATTGCTAGTTCTGAAAATGTTTTGTATCTCGATTTGCAGCCGCTGTTTGCGGATGCTGACGGCAATTTACCAATCGAACTGAGCACAGACGGCTTGCACCTTAACGATCGAGGTTATCTGGTTTGGCGATCGGGCTTGCAAATGTTTGCTCAGATGCAGTTAACAAATTAGTCATTAGTCATTAGTCATTAGTCATTAGTCAGCAGTCAATAGTCCAACGTCATTAGCATTTTGTAGATACTGTCTTGATCTGTCAAGGGGTAGCGAGCAAATAAGTTGGATCGAAAGGCTTTTGGGACTTTAAAATCCCAAAAGCCAAATGCACCAACTTCCTCATCAGAGCACCAATTACCTGCATTTTGACCTTGCCAC
>JBBSNU010000696.1:0-2702 GCA_038260455.1 Chroococcales cyanobacterium
CAACCATTCTTGGAGAAGTCTATTTAAACAATCCCAGACGCACAGGGGGTCAAAAACCCGGTTTCTGCGTCAAGCATCTCTCGGAACTATCGACGATTTTTCGTATAAATCGGTTTGTTTTGCGTCCGGGACTATAAAAAAGCACCTGTAAATACTTCATTCAGTTGACAGTTGACAGTTGACAGTTGACAGTTGACCGCGACCTCTACCTGGAAGGAAGAGGATTGGAGTAATGAATAGTCTGATTTTAATTTCTCCCTAGAAGAGAGAGGCTTTAAACCAATTCTTTCTGGTAAGTAATTTTTAAATTTGGCAATGTATCGATATATCGTTCAAACCTGCTTGTTTGCGGCCAGGCGATCGCCGGGAGCATCTCAGTTTTGCAAAAAGCATTTTTTTTTATTATAGTGCGAGCGTCCCCGCTCGCGATTACAATCCCGCTCGCGATTACAATCCCGCTCGCGATTACAATCCCGCTCGCGATTACAATCCCGCTCGCGATTAAGCTCGCACTATATAAAATGCAAAACACCAGATGCTCCCCGATCGCCCGCCGTTCATCTTGGATCGAGATGTCAAATTCTAGAATAAGAACTTAATTATAAACTGGGAAGGATCGACCATGCTGCCAGCTTCCGAAATTTCGGGTTACAACTTACAAGAACTCATTCACCAAGGAACTAACACAGTTATTTACCGAGCCGTATCGACAGCAGAAAAAAAGTTAGTCATTCTCAAGATTTTAAACATTGACTGTCCTACCCTCGAACAGATTGCCAGTTTCAAACACGAATATCATATCGCAAAACATCTAGATTCTCAGTATGTCATCAAAATCTATCGAATCGAAACTCATCAAAATCACTTAGTATTAGTATTAGAAGATATTGGAGGAATCTCCCTCAAACAATGGATAAAAACCCTAGGCGATCGACAAAAATCTGCCGAAGGCCAAACAAATAGTCCACCAGCCAGTGCCACCAATTACCAATTATCCCTTGTCGATTTTTTTAACACAGTCGTGCCCGTCACCAAAGCTTTGATATTTCTGCATGAAAATCAAGTCATTCACAAAGATATTAAACCTGATAACATTATCATAAATCCCCACACAAAGCAAATAAAAATTGCTGATTTTAGCATCGCTTCGCGGTTAAGAAAAGAACAAACAGACTTAAAAAATCCCGATCGCCTAGAAGGAACCCTGGCCTATATGTCGCCAGAACAAACAGGGCGGATGAACCGCCCTCTAGACTACCTGAGCGATTTCTACTCTCTCGGTGTCACCTTTTACGAACTGCTGACAGGACAATTGCCATTTATCAGCAGCGATCCATTAGAAATCTTACACTGTCACATTGCCAAACAACCGCTTCCCATACAACAATTCAACCCACAAATTCCCCCTGTTTTGACCAAAATTGTGGCAAAACTCATGGCAAAAAATGCTGAAGACAGGTATCAAACAGCCACAGGATTGTTAGCAGATTTAGAACGCTGCCAAAATCAAATCGAGAAGTCAGGGACAATTGTTAACTTTATTCCCGGACAAGTCGATACCCTCAGTCAGTTGTCAATCCCTCAAAAACTCTACGGACGAGAAACGCAAATAGCACAACTCTTACAAGTGTACGGTCGCGTCAGCAACGGCAGCAGTGAAATTCTCCTAGTAAGCGGCTACTCCGGCATCGGCAAATCTGCATTAGTCCATGAAATTATCCCCAATTTAACGCGGCAGCGCGGCTACTTCACCTCGGGTAAATTCGATCAATTTAAGCGAAATGTTCCCTATGCTTGTCTCACTCAAGCTATGCGTAACTTAGTCAAGCAAATTTTGATGGAAACCCCAACTCAGCTAGCAGAATGGCGAAAAAATTTACTCAACGCTTTGCAAAAAAATGCTAAAGTTGCGATCGATGCCGTCCCGGAATTACAACTGATTTTGGGCCAGCAGCCAGACGTACCAGAACTGGGTTCAGTTGAATCTCAAAACCGCTTCTACCGAGTGATGCAGCAGTTCTTTCAAGCAATTGCCACTGCGGAACATCCCTTAGTAATGTTTCTCGATGACTGTCAGTGGATGGATGCTGGAACAATCAATTTGTACCAAAAAAATAGCTTAGGTAAAAACCCTTACTTTCTGCTTATTCTTGCTTATCGAGATAATGAAGTAAGCCCGACGCATCCATTTGTGCTGGCAACTGAGGCAGTTCGGGAAACAGGAATTCCGACGGCCCATATTCGGCTGCAACCCTTAGCAATTCATGATGTAAATCGATTAGTCTTAGATACTTTAAAATGTAATTGTAAACAAGTAGAAATTTTCTGCGAATTATTGCTAAACAAAACCAATGGCAACCCATTTTTTGTGAAGCAACTATTGAAATCATTGTATGATGAAAAACTGCTAGTATTTAACGCAACCTACGGCGAATGGGAGTGGGATATTCAAAAAATTAAAGAGCAAAATATTTCGGAAAACGTGGTCAGTTTAATGGTGAAAAAAATTCAAAGTTTGTCAGAACCAACTCAGAGAATTTTACAGTTGGCAGCTTGTACAGACAATGAATTTAGTTTAGATATATTGTCAGTATTGAGCGAACAATCTTTGACTAAAACAGCACAAGATTTGTGGGAAGCGTTGGAAGTAGGGTTGATTTTGCCTGTAGGTTGTGGCTATCGACTACCGCAGGTATTTGAGC
>JBBSNU010000697.1:0-2686 GCA_038260455.1 Chroococcales cyanobacterium
ATTTGGAGATGTTCCAATTACCCATCAAAATCCCAGAAATCATTTTCGGCTCCCCTCTCGTATTTTTGCCCGTATCATACTCTGATTCAGCAACGCCAAGTTCCACAACCAAATTAGAAGCCTTTTGATCGTTGCTGTAAGTCAACCGAGTCACTTCACCCTGCACAGATTGCGACCCATAACTGTAAGTTTTAACAATTTTTTTGCTGTTATCTCCTACCTTAATCCCATCAATTGTCACGAACTTGGGATTGGTAGTAGAAATTAAATAAACTTTGCCATCCCAGGCTGCTACTGTCAATTTTGAGTAGGTTAGCGTGCGAATCTTGCCACCGATCGCCTTACCGCCCGGTTTAGTTTCGTCGCGCTGCGGTTTGCCCAACTTGCGTTTTGCCTCTTCTACAGACATCCCCAACCGCACGCCGCCAATCCCCAAGCGCGAATAGTCGATCGCCGCCGGCGTTTGTGTCGCGCCCAACATTCTTTCTAAAGCGACAACAGTTTGATTCATACCAGCAACAGGGCGAACTAAAGCAGCAAATCCTAAGCTTGAAATTGCGATATTGATCGTGATGCCAGCGATGGCTGTGATCGCAAACAACTTTACCATTTTTTTATACCTTTATTTGGAAATTTATTCGAGCGATTAGCCGTTAGATCCGGATTGATACTAACAATTACGGCCGAATATAATTCGCTCCTACACAGGTAAAGTCCGAGCTAAGAGAGACTAAAGAGTAAGAATATTTATCCCAAAAAATATAACACGTAGAAACTGGATCTCTATAGGGGCTGTTCCCCCGTGCTCGCCCTAATTCTGGGTTTCTGATTACCAAACAAAGTTTTAGGTTTAATTAGCGCGACTACTGAATCACTGGAATTGCTGTGATATCCTAACAAAAGGCGTTTCTCCATAAAATCCGCAATTTAGATGACCGCAATAGATTCTACTAAGCACCAAAAATCGAAAGCCCTGAAACCGGGCAGCCGCCGCCCCGCGAAAGAACTTTGTAGCGAGTGCGGTTTGTGCGATACATATTATATCCATTATGTCAAGGAAGCTTGCGCTTTCTTAACTCAGCATATCGCAGAACTAGAAGAGGAGATTCACGGGCGATCGCGCAATCTCGACAATCCCGACGATTGGTACTTCGGCGTTAGTCAAAATATGATGGCGGCTAAGAAAAAAGAACCAATTGAAGGCGCTCAGTGGACGGGAATCGTCAGCACAATTGCCATTGAAATGCTCGAAAAAGGGATTGTAGAAGGCGTGGTTTGCGTCCAAAATACGAAAGAAGACCGCTTTCAACCGATGCCGATAATTGCGAGAAATCGCGAAGAGATTCTCGCAGCAAAAGTCAACAAACCAACTCTGTCTCCCAACCTTTCAGTATTGGAACAAATCGAAAAGTCGGGAATGAAGCGACTGTTAGTAATTGGCGTAGGCTGTCAAATTCAAGCTTTGCGAACAGTCGAGAAACAACTAGGTTTAGAAAAGCTCTACGTTTTGGGAACTCCCTGTGTCGATAATGTCAGCCGCGCGGGCTTGCAGAAATTCCTAGATACGACTAGCCGCTCTCCTGAAACGGTGGTTTCTTACGAGTTTATGCAAGACTTTAACGTTCACTTCAAACACGAAGATGGTTCTACGGAAAAAGTGCCATTTTTCGGATTGAATACAAAAGAATTGAAAGATGTTTTTGCTCCTTCTTGTTTGAGCTGTTTTGATTACGTTAATTCCTTGGCAGATTTAGTTGTCGGCTACATGGGAGCACCTTTCGGCTGGCAGTGGATTGTGGTGCGAAATGACACTGGACAAGAGATGTTAGACTTGGTAGCGGATCAGCTAAACACTCAGCCGGTGATGTCTCAGGGAAACCGAAAAGAAGCGGTTCAGCAAAGTATTCCGGCTTACGAAAAAGGCGTGACTTTGCCGATGTGGGCGGCGAAATTGATGGGGGTGTTTATTGAAAGAATTGGGCCGAAGGGTTTGGAATATGCCCGTTTTTCAATTGATTCTCATTTCACTCGCAATTATTTGTATGTGAAGCGGAATTACCCGGAGAAATTGGAGGCTCATGTGCCAGAATATGCTAAGCGGATTGTGGGACAATATAAGTTACCAGAGGTGTAATTTTGTAGGTGCGTCAGTCAGTCGGCGGTTGGAAACCGCGACTACACAAACGAAGTCCGCCTGCGCGGACTGAAGATTGATAAGTTAAGATTTTGTGGGTGTGTCAATCATAAGCTGTTGGATGATTTAACAAATCATGCTAACTGACGCACCCTACAAGTCGGCGGTTGAAATTATGCAACTCCAAACCCTGTATATTCGCGCGCATAAGTTGGCTGAAGTCCTAGCACAATATCCTCTTTGGGTATGCCCATTTCTACCAATTCATCAGCAATCTGCCTGTCAGTTTAATTTCGCTGAATCCAAATTTTGCCATTTTTAATATCCAAATGAAACACACAGTTATAAACGCGGCGGTGTGTGTCCCATCCTAAATCAATGACAAGATAGCGATCGTTTTCTTTATCAAAAATTGTTTCTACCTCAATTTCTCCGTTAATTGGTGCTATTTTGCTGTCTTCAATTAGCAGCTTTTGAATGCACTGACGGTAATGCTCTAGTCGATCCATTTGACTATTGCCTCCTGAGTTGATTTTAGATAGATATGTAAAC
>JBBSNU010000698.1:0-2682 GCA_038260455.1 Chroococcales cyanobacterium
GTAGATCTATCAAATCAAGAAAATTTATCGATCGCCCGAAGCAGAGATTTCAAGCGTTTGAGGGACTTCTTCACTACTCAGCAGGCGGGTAAAAGCAGGGCTGTCCGCTGGCGATGGTGACTGAAGTCGCTTAGGGTCTGTTTTTCTCAGGCTGAGTTTGGTTAGACCCTAAGTAGAAGTAGGGCCAGCCACTGGCGAGCATGGCGATGGTGGCTCTCAAACGCTTTTTTTGTCAAACGCGGGCGATCGATAAATCTTCTTGATTTGATAGATCTACTCGCAATAAATAATATAGCGTTTCGAGCGAAAGATGAGGTATGCTGAGGTATGCTGTAACCCTTACATTGTAAAGCTTTTCAGGTCAAGATTCGTTTGCTAACTAAAGTGAGAGAGGCTATATCTATTGCCAATTACCAACGGCTACAATGACGGAAATACGTTGATTGCGCTCATCCAGCGGGCGGGCTGTTTCTACTTAGGGTCTAACAAATTTTAACCTGAAAAAAACAGACCCTAAGTAAAAATAAAATTGATTTACATCTTGCCAATTTTTTACTTAGGGTCTATAATGAGGAGAGTTACACACACCCTAAGTAAAGGCAACTAAAGGTCACTACCTACCTCCTTATACTCGCTTAGGGTCTGAAAATACTTTATTTTTAGTAATAGACCCTAAGCAATATGCCTGAAACCACCCTCGATACCGCACAGAACTTAGCCGCGCAGTTAGAGCTAGAGGAATTGAAACGCTTGCAAGCATTTGTCAATGCTTTAGTAGAGACTTCCCCCAGCACAGAATCAAGGAGTGCTACAGAACCTTCTCCTACTGCTCCAACCTCTGCTGCTGTTGAGGAGCAGCCATCAGCCACGACATCGGAAGATCAACCCAGAGCCAAAGGCTCTATCGAATGGAAGTTAATTCCTGACAAGAAGACGGGAAAGACTTATGGCCCGTATCCTTATTTGAGGTGGTGGGATTACAACAACAAAGGCTGGCAAGTACGGCGTTCCAAGTATCTTAGGGGCTATCGTGGCAAGCCCCCAGTAAAACAGCAAACTAAGTTTCATCAACCCCTTTGAAATGGAGATTAGAGCAGGAAGTCTCAATTAGGGTCTATTAAGTTAGCCTCGGAACTGCTAAAGAGAAACGAGATTAACGATAGATATCGTTCTTCCCTACATATTATTCTTGTGGGGCGATAACATATTCACAATCTATTGCTTCCGCACCAGAAACGGGTGTTCCAAACGGTGCAATCAGCATGGGAGCCGTAGGAGTTGCCATTAACATCCGCAAATCCGAACTAGAAACAGCTTTAACTGTATCAATTAAATAGCGGATGTCACACTTGAGCCGAAAGTCACAACCGAATAGTTTGGCATCAACTATCTCAGTACCTGAACTGAGAGTATTATTGAGTGAAATTCGCACTTGTTGACTATCTAAATCAAATTCAAAAATTGCTGTAACATGGGACTTGTCGCTGTGAGAAGCTACCCGCTCTAAGGCTTTTAAAAAGCTGAGCTTCTCTACCACAACTTGATGGCTAAGTTCATGCCGATACGGAGCAATAATCTGGTCGCAATTCGGGTATTTTCCTTCTAATAACTGCGCTGTCAGCCGCCACTTGTTCCACTCAAAAGCAACAAAATTACTGCTATTGTCAGGCTCAGTTTCATAGTAAATAGCTACTCTGTCAGTGGGATTCAAAGTCCGCTCTAATACCCGGAGTACCTTAGTGGGTACTGTAAATTCCACGTTTCGAGTGTTCAAAATATGGGAATCACTGCTTTCACTGAATCCTACAACCATTGCTATCCGATGCCCGTCTGTTGTCCAAACTCTCAATTGAGAAAGTCCCCTTTCTGCGTCGTGGCTGAGTTGAAAATTAGCTCCAGTTAAGATCCGTTTGGTTTCTTCAGAACTTACAGCAAATAAGCTGGCTTTGAGGACAGCAATTAACACACTAGCAGGAATGGTCACAAGTTTTTCTTTAAGGCTCTTGATAGCAGGGAATTCGTCCGCATTTAGCCCACGAATGACGTGCTTGCTCCTTGATGCACTCAGAGTGGCACTGACTGATGGAACGTCACTTCCTTTGATAATTTCCCAAGAACTCTTTAAGGTAAGGCGACTTTTCGGAAATTTTCCGAGAATATCCGCGAGTATGGTTGCAGGGAGAGTGAGTTTGCCAGATTGTTTGACATTAGCTTCAAAACTCGCTTGTATCCCAAATTCCAGGTTATAAGCAGTTAAATGCAATTGTTTAGTTTCGGCATCTGCTTCTATGAGAATATTGGATAAAATGACATGGTTGTTATTGCTATAAATGCTGCTTTTGAGAGTTTGGATGTAATCATTTAATTCTCTGGCATCACAGGCAAATTCAACGATTGAAGGGGAAGGAAAAGGCTCCGCCAATATCTCATCGTTTGATTGAGTTCCTAAATCAGAAGCATCTGCGGCTGAAAGTGGTGTATATTCTGTGGATGTTTCAGAGGCTTCTACTTGTTCTGAAAGTGCTGTTTCCGGCTCAGAATTTGAAGAACCTTTTGTGATTTTTGTAACAGATTTTCCAGCCTTAGCGGAATTAGTCGCTGTTTCAGGAGAGCGTTTTTTCTTGGTTGCTCTCTGTACTACTTTTTGCTGAGGGGGTGTTTCTGTAATTCTAGATTTTGCCA
>JBBSNU010000699.1:0-2665 GCA_038260455.1 Chroococcales cyanobacterium
AAGCACAGGCGCCAATTGCCGGTTAATTGCTGGAAAGAATAGCTAATTTTATTTTTTTTGGCGTTTTTCTCGGCTTCTAGGAGGGCGGCGACTACGGCGGCGGGAGATGGTTTGGAATTGGATTTAGCGGCTTGTTCTAAAATTGATATGTTTTCCATTTAATAATACACAAATCAGTATTTTGAAGGTAATATCTGAGTCTAGCTTATCCTCGCATCTTCGGAATCGTTGCTGGCACTTTGAGATGGATGGAGCCCCGCTACGCTACGACTTTTGGGCAAACGGGCGATGGCTTACGCTACGCTACGACTTTTCATTTATTGTTCAGAAATAGTATTCGGATCGATCGGCACAATTCCTTCATTGGCGTAGCGAGTAAAATCCTTAACATTTAGCGTCAAAATATGTGCTGCACCGTTTGCTTTCATAATAGCCACAAGACGAGCATCATGCACCTGAACTCCCGAAACTCTGTAGGTAACAACTAACCTGCGCCATTCGGAGTAAATTAAATGCGAGTCGGGAAACAAAGGAAAAAGACGCTCGATCCGGCGTAACTTGAGCTCGGCATCAGCAGGAGTCAACCCAAAGCCATTTTTCTCGATCGGGCGAGTAACAACGTTCCAAAATTCAACGCAGTTTTGTGAGGCTACTTGCAGTTTATATCCATCCTGTCGCAATTTTTTGACAGCATTGCGGATTACAGGATATAAAGGATGAGAGCGATCGGAAAACCGCAGCAGAATATTCGTATCTACAAGGCATAACATTGCTAAGAATGCTCCTCATAGATACCTTCACGACTTATGGCAAAATCTGATAGCACTGGCACATTATTTCCCAGACTTTGAATAAAATCATCAGCCAATTCATCTAAAAGTATCTCAAAATCGCGATCGCTGATTTCTGCATCAGAATCACTTACCTTTGATGACTGACCAGGCGCTGACTGCCAAGTTAGGAAATCAACAAAATTAAGAACTACTTCTAGCTGCGGTTTGCCTAAATAACGCAGCTTACTTACAATGCTTTCAATTACAGCTTCCATACGTTTATAGTTGAGCTTTAATTGCGATTTGTTCCAGATAATTATAGCACAATACGGTTTATTTAAGACAGATCCCCCCTTAGCTTGCCCCCTACTCCCCCTTAAAGAAGGGGGGGACAAGAAGCGCTCAAAGTCCCCCTTCTTAAGGGGGATTTAGGGGGATCTGGCCTCAGCGATCGACGACAGATATAAAGGGTTTTAGTGCGATCGGGCGATGGCTTACGCCCTGCTACGCTACGACTCGACAGCATAGCACAAACTTTTTAGCCAGTGCCGCAAAAACTCTTGTGGGGCCCGCGTCCGGGCCTCCAATATTGGCAACTTCCTCAGCTTCAATCCCTAAAGACCGGCCGCACAAACTGCCGCTCCCACTAACCCTACATTGTCATCCAAAACCAATCGCACCGGAATCATTTCTAACAGTGAATCCATCCGGCCTTTGTGGGTAAAAGCTCGCATAAAACCGCCTTCTAAAATCAGCGGCAAAATCTTAGCAGCAATACCGCCGGCTACATACAAACCGCCGTAAGGTAAAAGTGAAACAGCCATATTTCCCGCCACCGCCCCGTAAGCTTCTACAAACATTTGCATTGTTTGTTCCGAAAGCCGATCGCACTTTTTGAGTGCCGCCTGAGCAATTGTCGCCCCCGGATCGACAGTCTTCTCGCTTTTACCAATTTCTGACTCCCATTTGGCGATCGCAGCCCCAACCTCCGCCGATTCAGCAGCAAACTTGCGATCGCGCAAAAACTGGTAAATTGAAACAATCCCCTGTCCCGAAACTACACGCTCGATCGATATTCGGGGAATATCATGTTTTGCTAACAAATATTTCAGCAATTGAAACTCCAACTCCGAGCGAGGTGCAAAATCAGCGTGTCCCCCTTCCGAAGAAAACACCCTGATACCATTTGCTTCAGGAATTGCAAAACAATTTCCCAAACCAGTACCCGCACCAATCACAGCAATTGGATCGTTTTGGCAGGGTTTTCCAACTTGCAAAACGTGCAAATCGCGATCGTCCAAACCCCACACGCCGTAGCCAACCGCAACAAAATCATTAATTAAACTAACGCGGGATATTCCTAAATCCTGTTCCAGACGCTTCGCATCCAGTCGCCAAGGTAAATTAGTCAGTTTTGCAGTGTTGTTGACTACCGGGCCCGCGATCGCAAAACAAGCTTTTTCAGGCTCAGGTACAAAATCGAGTTTTGCAGCAGCCTCCGTCAAAAACTGCCGCACAATCGGCACTAAATCGGGAAACTCCCCGCTCGGATAGCGAAACTCGTAAAGAGCCTTCATTTCACCCTTAACAGTCCTTTCCACCAAGCGCAAAATCGTCTTAGTTCCGCCAATATCGCCCGCTAATAATAATGCCATAAACCTCCTATTCAACCAAAGATGGGGGAGCATCTGTGTTTTGCATTATTATAGTGCGAGCGTCCCCGGTCGCGAGGACAATACGCGAGCGGGGACGCTCGCACTATATATAAAATGCTTTTTACAAAGCCCCAACTGCTCCCGATCGCATTCCCCATTTAAACACCCACAGTATTAATTGCCAACCAAGCCCGCAGCACCTCAGCCACAGTCCAAGCTTGAGCAGTGCAGCCCCTG
>JBBSNU010000700.1:0-2657 GCA_038260455.1 Chroococcales cyanobacterium
CAAATGTAAAGTTGAGGTAAATACCAAATTGTCTAAGCAAGATTTAATTGAAATGGAAGGGACAGTGGTGGATTCCCTCCCCAATGCGATGTTTCGCGTTGACCTAGATAATGGGTTTAACGTGCTAGCTCACATTTCCGGCAAGATCCGTCGCAACTACATCAAAATTCTGCCAGGCGATCGCGTCAAAGTAGAATTAACTCCCTACGACTTGACCAAAGGCCGAATTACATATCGCCTTCGGAAAAAATAGGCTTAGATAAAACTTTCTAAAAACTAATTTTAAGTTTTATTAGAGAGAACTTGGTAAAAAGCTTCAAATTTATGCTATAATGCTACGTTTGTAGTGTTGGCGAGAAGGGCGTCAACAACCCACCAGCGTAGAGGGCTAAGTGACTGCTACGCGGTAAAAGTATCGATCGCCCAAATTTGGGTGCAAGCGAACTTGACCCCAACAAAGGGAGTGGGTGCAAGCGGGCTCCTTCAAGAAACAACCCGTACTTTATACAATTTAATCGAGGAGAGGCCTACACCTTGCCCAGCCTCTCCTCCCACCGCTCTACAGGCCAGCGTACCTGAGTTCCGGTAGAGCGGGGTTCTCCAGGCAGGAAGAAAGATGAAAGTTCGAGCATCTGTCAAAAAGATTTGTGAGAAATGTCGCGTCATCCGCCGTCGCGGTCGAGTGATGGTGATATGCACTAACCCAAAACACAAACAGCGCCAAGGTTAGACAACAGCAAGATTGGGCGCTGCACGCAGGTGCCGCCTCATTCAACATTGTAGCCAAACAGGAAAACTAGGGAGACAAAAGTGTGGCACGGATTGCCGGGGTAGACCTTCCACGCGATAAGCGCGTCGAAATAGGTCTGACATACATTTACGGAATAGGCCTGTCGCGGGCCCAAAAAATAATCGCTGCAACAGGCGTAAATCCTGACACTCGCGTCAAGGATTTAACAGAGGCCGACGTGACGACTCTGCGGGCTCATGTAGAAAGCACCTACCAAATCGAAGGAGACCTCCGGCGCTGGGAGTCAATGAACATCAAGCGCCTGATGGATATCGGGACTTACCGTGGTAGGCGTCACCGTTTGGGTCTGCCTGTGCGGGGTCAACGAACCCGTACCAACGCCAGAACCCGTCGCGGCGTTCGCCGAACAGTGGCGGGCAAGAAAAAGGCACCTTCCAAGAAGTAACTTCTTTTTGGAAAAACTACGCTGGGGGCTGCTGGCTCCTAGCGCTTCGGGACATTAGTTGAGAGAAACGTTAAAGAGACTAATATGGCGCGACAACAAACAGGCAAGAAATCTGGTGCAAAAAAACAGAAACGGAATGTACCCAATGGGGTAGGCTACATCCAGTCTACCTTCAACAATACGATTGTGACTATTACCGACCTGAACGGGGAAGTAATATCCTGGGCATCAGCAGGTTCCAGCGGCTTTAAAGGAGCGAAAAAAGGGACTCCCTTTGCAGCTCAAACAGCAGCAGAAAGTGCGGCTCGCAGAGCCAACGACCAAGGAATGCGCCAAATAGAAGTAATGGTGAGCGGGCCCGGAGCAGGTCGAGAAACTGCGATTCGGGCACTGCAAGGGGCCGGACTGGAAATCACCCTGATTAGAGATGTTACCCCAATTCCTCACAACGGCTGTCGCCCTCCCAAGCGGCGTAGAGTCTAAAACGATTTGAGATTTTAGATTTTAGATTTTGGATAATGGCTAACTGCTTAAAATCAAAAACTAATAATGGTTTCAACTGTTGCCCCGTCCGTCCAAAATCCGAAATCCGTTCAGGGGTATGCTCTGCAATCTAAAATCCAAAATCAAAAATCAAAAGTGGAAAAGGGAGGTCACTCCGTGGCGCAGTTTCAAATTGAATGTATAGAGTCTAACACTGACAAAGACCGCAGTCAGTACGGAAAATTTGTCCTAGAACCCCTAGATCGCGGTCAGGGAACGACGGTAGGGAATGCGCTTCGGCGAGTTCTGCTGTCAAATTTGGAAGGAACGGCAGTAACTTCAGTCCGCATCGCGGGTGTCAATCACGAGTTTGCCACGATCGAAGGGGTACGGGAGGATGTTCTGGAAATTCTCCTGAACATGAAAGAGGTGGTTCTCAAAACTCATTCCCAGCAGCCGCAAATCGGCAGGTTGCGGATTGAGGGGCCAGTCACAGTTACTGCCGATCGATTCGATTTACCTTCTGAGGTGGAATTGATCGATAAATCGCAGTACATTGCGACTCTCTCCCCCGGTTCAGTTCTGGAAATGGAATTCAGAATTGAAAAAGGCATCGGATATCGAGCAGTAGACCGCAGTCGCGATGATGGGTCGGCTTTGGATTTTCTCCAAATTGACGCCATCTTTATGCCGATTCGCAGAGTCAACTACAGCGTTGAAGATGCTCGGTTGGGTGGCACGGCCGAGAAAGACCGGCTGATTATGGAAATCTGGACTGATGGCAGCGTGACTCCTCAAGAAGCTCTGAGTCAATCTGCCCACATCCTGGTAGATTTATTTGCCCCTCTCAAAGACATCACCCACGATTCTCTCAAACCAGAGTATCCAGGTGAGGCAGATCCTACGAGCCAAATCCCGATCGAAGAATTGCAGTTGTCAGTCCGGGCTTACAACTGTCTCAAGCGGGCTCAGATCAAC
>JBBSNU010000701.1:0-2648 GCA_038260455.1 Chroococcales cyanobacterium
CCCTACCCTACTTAACAATCCTAAAAGAATAGTTTGTTTTAACTGGTTTAAGGTTTAATTCAACCTCTAGCTGTTTAAAGAGTTTTCGCTGCTCTGCGTCCCCCGGTTTATGCCTAAAAGTGTGTCTTAGTCCCTGTTTTTCACTTCGGGCAAAGGAGTTTAACCTTGACTATTACAGTATAGCACAATTGCTGAAATTTCCCGTAGTTTTAGGAATAAATTCAAGAAAGATTGAAGGGGACTGAAGTCCCCGCTCGCTTTCATCTTAGCAGGACTAAAGTCGCTGAGCTTTCCGCATTCCGCTAGTTTTATTGTAATTTGCTCAAAAATTCAAGCTTTTTCCCAAAAGCTTGCTCAAAAAATGCCAACCACCAAAAAAACGCGGTGTCTGGGTTCCAAGAGAGGCTTTGCTACCAGAAAACGGCCCTTCACCCAGTGGGGGTTACGGCCTCTACTGTTAACTGGTGCGAGGGCGATCGGCTTTTAGGGTGTGCACTGTCCGCCTTACCCTATTGGTAGCGCACCTTAACCCTATTACCCAATCAATAACCCCAAACAACATAATTTGCTTGTCATATCATGTCCGGTCGATTACTATCACAAACACGGTTCGTAGTGCGGACTTTAGTCCGCTTTCATGGGAGCATCTCACTTTTGCAAAAAGCATTTTTTTACATTACAGTGCGAGCTTAAGAGCTCGCGTATTTTACTCGCGAGCTCTTAAGCTCGCACTACAAATGCAAAACTGAGATGCTCCCCGCTTTCATGTTGCGGACTAAAGTCCGCACTACGAACCTTAAGCGCGTGTGACACGATATAAAAACCAGAATTTGTAGGGCGCGGAAGGCCGCAATATTTGACACAAACGCAACGAATTATATAAACCCGCTCTCTGCCACGCGAGGTTTACTCCTACTACAAATCAGACAGGATTTTTAGGTAAGCTTCCACTGTATTGGACAATCCAATTTCTAGCGCTTCCGCAATTAAAGCGTGACCGATAGATACTTCTAGGATATCAGGAATTGAGCAAAATTTTGCTAGATTTTGCAAATTTAAATCGTGTCCGGCATTCACTCCCAAACCTACTGATTGAGCGGCTTTAGCTGCTAAGGCATATTGTTGCAAAACAGATTCTATTTTACCTTCGCGAAAAGCAGTTGCGTAGGGCTCTGTGTACAATTCTACGCGATCGGCTCCCACTTCTTTTGCTAGGGGCATTAGAGCAGGATCTGCATCCATAAACAAGCTAACTCTGATGCCGTTATTTTTTAATTTTTCAATGATTGGTAAGAGCCGATCGCGATTTTCGGGAATATTCCAACCGCTATCGGATGTTAACACGTCGGGAGCGTCCGGGACTAAGGTACACTGAGCCGGTTTGACATCGCAAACTATATCCATAAATGGCGGCTGAAACGGATTTCCTTCGATGTTGAACTCGACGGTTAGCATTTTGGCTAAGTCGTAAACATCGGCAGCTTTGATGTGTCTTTCGTCGGGGCGGGGATGGACTGTAACGCCGTGGGCTCCGGCGGCAATTACTGTTTTTGCGGCTTCGGTAACGCTGGGGATGCCGATGTTTCGAGAGTTTCTCAGGAGGGCGATTCTGTTGATGTTGACGCTGAGTTTTGTCATGGGATTGGAAGTGGCGGATGTTTGTTTATTTTTAATTTTAACCGCTGATGAACGCTGATGAACGCTGATGCAGGCGGATTGATTTTTGGGCGGCTGTTATACCATTTTTATAAAGATATGCTATGGATGAAGTCTTAGCCCCCCCGCGAGTTCGGGGGGGTTGGGGGGGGGTAATATCTAGCGCTACTTTATGAAATTGGTATTAATTGGGTAGATTTGGATGGTTTTGCATCAGCTTTTCTGCAAGCGGTAAGGTTTCTGCAAAAAATGCCTCGGCTATTTGCTGTTTTTCTGCTAAATCTTCTAGATTTGCAATGCAAAAAAGGGGTGCGACGCGATCGACTATTTGGGGCGGAAAATCTCGGCTAAAATATTTGAGTTGAAAGTCGTATCTGTGGGGACGGTAAATCATGCCCAACAGTTCGACTAAGGGTAGAAGTGTCCAATTGTGATAGTTGCCGATCGCATCTACTAAATGTCCGCGATAAATCTCTTTTTTTACCAGAGGTTGCAGCAAATCAAAACGGATTTTAATTTGGTTGAATCTGGCTACCATTTTGGCAAAATGCTGGTTTGTATCCAAATGAGGCGGTATAATTAGATTAGCTTTGTCAAAGGCGATCGCGACTTTTCCGTGTCTCTCTATTTCCAGAAAATTGTTTCGGCTGCTGTGGCGAAAAACGGCAAAATCAATTAGCAAGAATGGCGGGGTTTCTTTTAGCCGCCAGAAGCACTGGGAATGACCGTGCCAAGTGGGCTCTGGAACTCGATATTTGAGTTCGATTTCGGAAATTTCGGCGAGGGCTTTTTCCACAATCTCAAAGGTTTCTTCCACGCAGTTATCTTCAACCACAACTGCAATATCGATGTCTGACCATTCATCGGTGTAGCCGTGGGCTGCTGAACCTCCTTGCCACAAAGCGATCGCAAAATCTAAAGGTTGTAGGGTAAAAACAATTTTTTCGAGAATGATCTGTCTCATGGAATTAAGCTATACTGTTGGTTTTCCC
>JBBSNU010000702.1:0-2648 GCA_038260455.1 Chroococcales cyanobacterium
GTGCCGATCGAATTATCTGCGATCGCCGGTACCAAAAGCAACACCCAAAATCCTGCCGAATTGCCTTTGTGGCCTGGCGTTTCTTTTCTCAATCAAGACTTTACTCTGGAAAATCTCACCAAACAGCGGCAGCAACAGACATTTGATATTGTTCACTTAGCTACTCACGCCAGTTTTCCGCAAAATCAATACGGGCGCAGCGAAGCTGAAATTGATTTTTGGAGA
Organism: Chroococcales cyanobacterium; assembly: GCA_038260455.1. Lineage (GTDB taxonomy): Bacteria > Cyanobacteriota > Cyanobacteriia > Cyanobacteriales > Microcoleaceae > Microcoleus. Next base: position 226 of record JBBSNU010000702.1, read on the forward strand.
ACGTCTTTGCCGCTGGATGAATTTCGGTTGGCGAAGTGGTACGATCGCCGACAAGTACAGTTATTGGTGCTGAGTGCGTGCGAAACTGCGATCGGCGATCCGACAGCGGAAATGGGTTTTGCTGGGCTGGCAGTCGGCAGTGGTGTAAAATCTGCTTTGGCGAGTTTGTGGAATGTTAACGATTACGCCACTTTAGGGCTGATGACCGAGTTTTATGCTAATTTGCGATCGGCTCCGATTAAGGCTGAAGCCCTGAGACAAGCTCAACTGGCGATGATTCGCAAACAGGTAGTAATTAAAGATGGTAAGTTGGTGGGAACTCAAAGGGCGATCGATCTTACCAAAGTCGCACAAGTAGCAAATTCAGATTTATCTCACCCAAAATTTTGGGCAGGATTTACAATGGTTGGCAGTCCTTGGTAATAGGGAGCATCTCAGTTTTGCAAAAAGCATTTTTTTATTGTAGTGCGAGCGTCCCCGCTCGCGTATTGTACCAATCGCGAGCGGGGACGCTCGCACTATAAATGCAAAACACCAGATGCTCCCTGGTAATAAACTGGCGCGCATCTAATTTTAACAATGCTATTTCAAAAAACCATGATTTGGCCGTTGCGGGCGATCGCAGAAAACGATAAAATTGGTTCGTAGTGCGGACTTTACTCCGCTCCAAATTGCGGCTTAAAGTCCGCACTACGAACCTTTGTAACGAGCAACTGGTAACGAGTAGTCCTACAAATCATTTAAGATTGCTATATAGAAGGTGTTTAATATTATGTCCGATGAATTGGGGTGCATCTGGTGTTTTGCATTTGTAGTGCGAGCGTCCCCGCTCGCGATTGGTACAATACGCGAGCGGGGACGCTCGCACTGTAAACGCACTACAAACCTTTATGGTAATCAACCGGACATGATATAAGTTATAAACTTTTCTTTCCCAAATACTGTAATGGAGCAAAACCTGTGGGCAATTTTACTCAAATATTCAAGTCCAAAGATAAATCGTCAATACACTTGTCTGTAGAGGAATCCGTCGCGGCGGTAGCACTTGTCGCAGCGGAGGCAAATTACCCTGATGTGAGTGCCGATATCTTGATCAGCAGAATTTGGGATTCAGAAATATTTGCTGAATACTCGGAAGATGATATGTCAGCAACTCTTCAAAAACTCGCGGGTATTCTTACCAAAGACGGTTTAGGAGGATTATTTAATACGGCTTCTGAATCACTCCCAGATGAGTTGGTGTTGGATACTTTTACTATTACCGCAGCAATGTTTGTCGCAGAGGGCGAAGTGTCTCAGAAGCACCGGGCTTTTCTCAAGGAATTTCAAGAAGTATTAGGTGTAGGCGATAAGGAAGCTAAGGAAATTATTGAGGATGTGATTGCTGGATACTCGGAACTAAAACTCGAAGAGTACGATGTCGAGACAGATGAGGCGTTGTATTTCTCTGCTCTAGGCAATTTTGTGGTTTCGATTCCAGTTGAGAGGCAACGAGGCGGTAAAATTGAGGATGACAAAAGCTTTGTTGCTTTTTCTGACGACTTTGGTGTTTTGCTGAAAATTGATTATTTTCCGATTTCTGGTGATGTGAAAAAATTAATCGAATCAGCGGGGGAATGGGCTTATCTTACTTTGTTTCTTAACAAGTTTATTGATGACACGATTCTGGCTAAATTTCCTAATTCTCAGTTACTCTACAGTGAATATTTAGAAGATGAAAACGCTTATTTTGTAGTGACCGATTTGCCTGGGAGTGCTAATGTCAGCGTACCACAAAACGACGAAAAACTTACTCTGATGGATGCTTACCGGGGATTTATGGCTTTGATCGTTGACGATTTTTGCTACACGGTGAGTTGTCAGCGAATTTATGAGAAGCAGGAGGAATTGGGTTCTATTGAGTCGGAGGTTGAGGGCATGATGAATAAGATTTTTGATTTTATTCAGACGATCCAATTCTCTGGGGAGCAATAAACACTACTTTTACTTTCTGCACAAAAACGCTTCGTTCGTTCGTAGTGCGGACTTCAGTCCGCAGCCCGAAAGCGGACTAAAGTCCGCACTACGAACCATTTTTGTGATGGTAGTCGATCGCACATGATATTAGAGGTTTTTGGGAATAAAATTGTGCGATCGAGAACAGGCTTTTTAGTCGGTTCTCGATCGCACTTCTAGAGTCAGTCAACCCCAGTCGGAAGACAGCAGCAATTCGCCGCCATTTTCGACTAATTAGTAGTTTGAGCTTCCACCAATCGTTGCTTGAGTTCTTCCAGAGCGCTCGCCCAGCGCGGATCTGGCTGCACCGAGCCAGAATCAGCGTTCGACACTGTGGTTGTTGACTGATTGCGGCGAGACTTGTTGTTGTCACTCCGACGGCGATTGCTTTTACTAGAACCGCCTCCACCTTGAGTTGGGGGAGCCGA
>JBBSNU010000703.1:0-2646 GCA_038260455.1 Chroococcales cyanobacterium
GGATTGTAAATCCGCAGATAGTTCCAGTAATTCTCAAACACCGATTTTACGTATCCTTTCGTTTCAGGAAACGGAATTTTTTCCGCAAAAGCATCCGGGTCGCTAAAGCTAAATCTCTTCAACCAATCTGCTACTGCATTCGGCCCGGCATTGTAACTCGCCACAGCTAACATCGAGTTATTCTTGTATTCGTCGTGAGTGTGATCCAAATACCAAGTTCCGAGTTTAACGTTGTCGTCCACATTCTCCAATGAGTATTTTTTGAAATTGATTTGCTCAGCAACCCAAGCTCCTGTCTCCGGCATTACTTGCATTAAACCTGTCGCGCCAACTACTGATTTAATACCAGGCATAAATCGCGATTCTTGCCGGATTAATGCTGTTACTAATAATGAATTTATTTGGCGTTCTTGAGACCATTTGACAATGGTTTCTAGGTACGGAAAAGGATATAATGCTTGCCAATAAGCAGGCTGCTGTCTGAGAGCGAGGTATTCGGTTCGATCGTCTGGTTTTTCGCGCTGCCGCAAACTCCCAATCATCCACAAACCTTCTAAGTTGTCTCCGACTCCAATTCGCATTAAACCGTCGGTAAACTGTTCGGCAACACTCGGTTCTATGCGGTTGGTAAATTCTATTTGCCACAGCGTCCAAGCATCTCGATCTTGACCTAGTTGATAGAGTTCTTTTAATGCTGGAGAACCAACCGCAGGTTCGGGGCGCTGAGGGGGCCGCACTACTTTGGGAGACAAATCTCGGACTGTGGTGAAGTCGCCTACTGGCCAGCCCAGAAATACGGCAGACCGCCATGCGAAATATGATTCTGGATAGCGTAAAATAGTGTATTCAAATGCAGTTTTGGCATCTTGGTCGCGGCCTAGTTGCTGCGCCCATTTCCCCACCCAAAATGCTGCTTCTGGTGCTTGTTCGCTGTCGGGATTGTTGGTGGTTAGTTCCCTCGCCCACTGCCAACCTGATTTTAAATCTCCGGCTTTGGCATATTGTTGGGCGATCGCCCAACGTAACTCACTTGCCTTATCAGAATTGCTGTACTTTGTCAATAGCAATTTGCGGGTTTCTGAGGCGGATTGAGCGCTACCTGCTTTGTCGAGAAGTTTGGATTTGTCTAGCAAAGCTTCGGGGGCATAATTGGGAAATTTGCTAATCGCGCGATCGAGCAAAACCATCGCATCCTTGGGCTCGTTCAGTCGCGACAGCCGAATTAACCCCAAACCAGTATCTTCGGAATCGGGAAACGCTGCAATTAATTCTTGATAAGCAATTTTCGATTCCGGGATTTTGCCATCAAGCCACAAACCGCGAGCTTTCCGGTAAAGATTTTTGGCGGTGCGGGGAGCTTTTCCATAAGCAATTGCTCCTTTGCCGTAATCCTGTTTTTCCCAATACCCAAAGGCAATTTCTTCCCAATCTTCTGGTTTCAAACTAGCGCTGTTTTGCTGCACCAATTGTTCTAATAATGTACCGTAATCTTTGACATAATGACCGTGTTTTGCTACTAGCAGCATCAACTCCGGCTGGTTGGGATTTTCTTTTAACTTCTTCATGGCAATTTCTACGCTGCGCGGATGAGCGGGAAATTCAGTAATTGCCTGCTGCCAATATTCCGGTTTTGACTTGCCTAAAACATATAAAGCTTCCGCTGCTACTGGATCGTTGGGATAATTTTTTAGCAGTTCTTGCCAAGCTTTTTGTGCTTTGCCTCGATCGCCGCTTAATTCGTAAGCTTGGGCGCGTTTTTGGGCAATATGAGAGGCTAAAATAGGATATTGTTGCTCTAAATTGTCCAATAATTTTAATGCTTTGGTGGCATCTCCTTGCTGGATTAAATCGCTGGCAAGCAGGTAGCGGGCGCGACTTTGAGGGGAGATTTCCTGCTCGGGATTGGTACTTGCAGGCTGCAGGGTGGCGAGTTCAACTAATTTCGCCGATCGCTCCTGGGGTGAGAGCGATACGAGCATCTTAACTGACGATGCGGAATTCGCTGCCTCCTGGGGCTGCTGAGCCTTCTGGAACGGGCCGACACCCATCCATTTTGCCGCCCCCACCAAAGAGCCGATCGCCATCACGCAAACTGAAACGCTGATTAAAATAGAAAGTTGGGTTTTGCGTTGCTTTAGCATGGGAAAATTTCAGATAATTAAGAATAGAAAACCGATCTTTTGTCAAGAGCCATCACAGGCATCCTGGCTGTTCCACGCCATCGCAGGCATCGGGCTCGTTCCACGCTGATATAGTACCAGAATTTATTTTGATGTGGAGCGGGAATTTGTGCGATCGACATATTTACCCGCACCAAGGAAAAACCACAAACCGCCAACAACAAAGTACAATCAAAAATCTCAAATCTAAACAGTAAATCAAAACATGGAATTTCTAGTCACCGATACGCCCCGTTCTGCTTGGACGGGAGATGCCCTGGCAATTGGTCTATTTGAGGACGCTTTGGAACTCACGGGCGATTTGGCACAGTTAGACGAACAACTCGCAGGCACTTTAAAAGAGCTGATTCAGGAAGTAGATTTTAAGGGCAAAACCGGCACCAGCGCGATCGCCCGAGTCGGTGGCAATAATCCGATCCGCAAAATTGCGATCGTCGGTTTGGGAAAAGCCTCGGACTTAAAATTA
>JBBSNU010000704.1:0-2635 GCA_038260455.1 Chroococcales cyanobacterium
CCAGTAGTAGTCTCACAAAGATGCCACAAATAGTTTTTTCTCACGGTCAGCAGCAAAGGCAAGACAAGCTTTGATATCTTGGGAAGTGAGTTCCGAAAAATCTTCTAAAACTTCTGCCTCTGTCATACCACCAGCTAGATAGGGCTTGCTGAAAAAGTCAGAAAACAGCATTTAGAAAGATGAGTGAATTTGCGATTACCTTAAAAAGATAAATTTTTCTCATCTTTTTTTGATAAAATATAATTTCTGCTAATTGTTCGAGCCCGAAAACCTGAAAAAAGGTTTTTGTTGTGAAATAGACATAAAAAAAGCCAAAAAGCCTGCCGCAGCAGGGCAGAAAGATTCATCACCAGAAAAGTTATGGCGATGGCTGTTTGAGAAGTATTAGACAGTTTAGCCATCACTCTACCAAGGCTAAATCTTCTTTTAGCTTCTCCAAATTTCCCCTCAATCGAGTTACGAATTCTCTCGTCTGACTGAGCCTGTTTCTTCATTTCCTTGCTGATATTTGTGGGGGGTCTTCCTAGAGGGGGGCCACTCATTCTAATCCCTCTTTCTTTGCACCAAGCTCGATTTTCTCTAGTTCGATAAATTCGATCTACATGAATTGATTCCGGGTAAAATCCCGTGAACCGTTTAAATTCTTCTACTTGTGTTTTTAAGTCTACAGATTCGTTAAAACTATCCCAACTAATCCGGTCTAAAAATACGTATCCGTTACGACAACTCGCTGACAGTTTTGCCCCAAATTCCACGGATTTCCCGGCTTTGCCTCTGACGATGGGGCGGATGTGTGGTTGTGTTAAACTTACTATTCTGTCCTGAATACTCTGTTCTTTATTTTCATACATCAATAACTGTTGACGGTATACTTCTGTGGCTACTAGCAGCTTTTTATAATCAGATTTACTCAGCAACTGTAGCTGACCCATTTCATCGATGTGAGCCAAATTTCTTTTGATATATTGCAGTTGTTTTTTAATCCCTTTTCTTCGTAGTTTTCTTGATGGTTTCCTGTTTTTGGCTACTATTAGGTATTCTTTTCTGGCTGTGTTTCGATAGGTTTTTGGTTTTTTTTTACGGGTGACTGAATTTGAGTGTGTAGAGCATCTATGATTTTTTCGGTATGTTCCCTAGCTTGATTTAATAGTCCTAAGTCGGTCGGATATTTAATGTCGGCTGGCGCGCAGGTTGCATCTAATATTAATTTTCCTTTATTTTTGGGTTCACTTATTTCTGATGACTTTTTTTTGACTTCCTCTCCTGGCAATTCGGTCTGCTCTTTAACCATCTTTTCGTTGATTTTATTGACTAGGTTTACACCTATTCTTTGTCGAAAATGAACGAACATTGATGAGTCAAATGGTGAATCATCGCTATAGGTAGTCATGCCTATAAAGTATTGTAGGTATGGGTTTTCTCTTATGTGTTCTACTGTTTCAGAGTCACTTGTTCCTAACCTTTCTTTAATTATTAATGCCCCTAATGCTATCCTAAATGATTTGGCGGGAGCCCCGGTGGAGACTGTAAAATTTTGAGCATATTCCGCAACAAAAATTCTGACCACGGAATTATTTTTGCCATTATTACCCAACGATTATCCTCTGACAATTTCCCCTCGAAGGGGAGGTCAAAGTTGGATGGTGGGTTTGGGGTTGGGTCAACTTTTCGGTACATTACGAAAGTGATACTGTGCTAGGCTTTTGACTAATTTTAGCTCATAATCTTACACACGCTCAGCGCCGTCAGGAGCCAAAGTCTTTTGATGTAAGGGTTTGAGGCTTATTCAGCAAGCCCTAGATACTCTAGGATATCGTACACAGTAATTCGCATTCCCCGAATACACGGCTTGCCGCTGCGTTTTCCAGGTTCAATCGTGATGATTTGATTGTATTCCATAGGTTTTTGAGAAGAATTGCTTAAATCTATCATAGATCCTATTTTTCCCAATCAACACTATTATCGTCAAGATAGTTTTATAGGCGATTGAGGCATAAAAAGGATCTCGCCCTTTTGTTTGCTTGGGCGATCGCCCTATGGATAGCTACGCTTCACGCCCTTGAGTGCAAACATCGCCCTTTGAAATGGTGGAAATGGATCGGATTGTCGGTGAAAAAAGAGGTTGGGTGAGACGAGGGTTAAGGGAATATGCAGGATGGGCGATCGCAATTCCAAGATGTTCGCATTGATTATGACCACACCCGCTGAATGGGATAAGCATCAAAAGCCGAATCGCAACTAATTAAAACAAGAGAATGATTCATCGCCTGTGCTACCAGAATGCGATTGCGCTAAGCGCACGCTACGCTAACGAACGGATCTCGATGATGGAGAGGAAGACTTACATAAAACTCTGTGTCTTCAAATGTAATCGGTAGAATCTGAACGTTAAGGTATTGCAATTCCTTCGGCAAATCTTCAAATGATCGATTCAGTTGAAGCTTACCGATATTAATTTTAATGGACATTTCCCAAAGGCTAGCAATACTAAAATACAAATCTGTTTTAGTATCAATCGCTTCTTTCGCTTTACTACCTAGATTGGGATCGCCCAGTAAATACCAAAGAAAGGCATGAGTATCTAAAAGGAATTTCATGCTACATATATTCCTTTAAATCTTCGAGTGGTTGTTCG
>JBBSNU010000705.1:0-2626 GCA_038260455.1 Chroococcales cyanobacterium
AGAAAGGCGTAAAAGTCTTACCTCATGAGTTAAAACAGTATTTGCCCTCATGGCAACGTTCTGAAACTTTACCAAAATGGGATATCACGATTATCCCATTATGACTGGTATTTTATTTGTCCGCAAGTCCCTAACGTCGAATTTCCCTGGGTTGTACTTCCATGATTTTATCTTAATCTTTGCCAATTTCTATAATAAGCGCGTGAAGCGTAGCTATCCCGTAGGGAATCGCCCCCGCATTCAAAAAACAAATCATACTTAAGACAGAGGCATTCTACCGACAAAATAGTCAACCTTGTTTGAGGAAACAAAGTTTAAATCAAACAGGGATTGTCAATGAATTTTAAATCGATCGCAAAAACCAATCTACTATTTGGAAGCCTGATAATTAGCCTCGGATTGCAAACACTTCCAGCCGCCGCAGCAGTCACCGACGCGCAAGTTTCCGCCCTCGTAGAAGCGCTGCGACAAGCCGCGCCACCGCAAACCGCAAATGACGGAATGTACAGTCAGTGGCAAGTTTTACCGGGTAATATTTCCCGCTGGGCAAAATTTTGTACCAAACCAGATTTAACACCGCAACAATTTGAAGCCGACGCGACAAAAGCCAAATCAATTGTTACCTGTATCGTGGGCGATTTGCTGCGCGACGAATACAAAGCTAGCAGCAACAATGAATTAACCGCTGTACGCCGCGCCGCTTGCTGGTGGATGACTGGGGAATCCGCTGCTTGCAAAAGCGGCGCAACTGCTACTTATGCGGATAAGGTTGTCAGCGTTTACCAGCAGCAGCGGGCTAAAAAGTAAGGTTTTTGCTGCTGGATTTCGATTTTTTTGACCGCAGATAGGGGCAGATTAACACGGATGGACGCAGATGTGCGATCGGTTTCATTCCCCGATCGCCAATTCATCTTCTTTTAAAGTAACTCTTAGCCTAAATCCTAGCGCATCCAATAACGCGATCGAAGTGTAAATTTCAGAAGCCCCACTTTCGGAAATAATTTTATCTAGTTTCAGGTGATGCACTTGAGCTTCCTTCGAGAGATTATTCGCCCGCAAACGCGCATCAATTACGTCTTGAAATTCCGCCCGCAGTAGTTGAGAATCCGGTGATTCTGCTTCTAAAGCCACACTAAGGTAAGCAGCAGCTTCGGCGGGGTTTTTTAGCGATTCAATTAGTGCATTTAGCCAGCTATCACTGGTTGGCGCTGTCACGTTGTTCATAAGAATTGTATTGCATTCATCCCCAAATTATCTTGAAATTATCTGCGTTGCATCTGTGTCTATCTGCCTGACATCTGCGGTTTCTGTATCAATGAAAGATTTATGCAATTCAAGTCTATTTTCCGCCTGACTTCTGATCAACTTTTGCACACTCCCCAACGCCCGATTTAATTCGTAACTCTTTCTTTCCGAATTCTGCAAAAAAGCCTGCTGTTCTTCCTCAATCATTAACACATCCTGCCGCACCAAACCATCTAATAATTTTTGAGCCGCACCGAAACAACTATCTTTGATAAACTTGCGAAACCAAACAGGCAATTTGTGCAACCGCCAAAACGCATTTAATGAAGTAAAATGAATTAAATAAGCGCGAGTTGCTGTCTCGCTTACCGGACAAACCAAGCAGTAAATCTTAAAGTCGCTTCCCAATGTTGAAACCCAATGCGGATAAACATAACTTACCTCTAGGGGTTCCGGGTGCAGCTTCCGCAGAGATTTAAAAAATAACTGGGAAATTGACCAAATTTTATCTATTTTGTAATAACTTTGTGCTTGATAGCTGGCTGTTACTTGATGCTCGTCTTCTACTAAAGTATTTAATACTGGATTTGCCCAAGCTTGCAAATCTTCGTGCAAGTGTCCGTGGTACATATCCATCAAGTTTTCAATGAAAAATGAATAGTGTGCCTGACAGTCGATGACTGAAACTGTGGCAATATAATTGAGATGTTCCCACTCTGGTAAATCTAGTAAATCTATTTTTTCGGCTTGGGTTGCGTCGCCGGGAAACAGCCAGATAAAACCGTTTTGTTCTTTGACTGGATAGGATCGAATTTTGCAGTTAGGTAGCTTTTGATTTTCTGCTAAATAATCGACTTCGGCACATTCTCCCCTTGCATTTAGTCGCCATCCGTGGTAGGCGCATTCGATTAAATCGCCTTTAATTTTGCCGTGGCTGAGTTTAACTTGTCGGTGCGGACATCTATCTTCTAAAGCGTTGATTTTTCCTGCACTGTCGCGGAAAAGCACGATCGCCCGATGCCACAATATCACAGGTAGTGGCTGACTCTGTACCTCTGTGCTGCGGGCGACTGCATACCATTGCTCCAAATTAATGCTCAACTCGCGGATGTGACTATTTTGTTCCCGCGCAGATACTAATTTTATCCCGTTGTTTTGCATTACAAATTTTCCCAAATCACGCCCATAAAACAATCCAATTTTACAAAATAACAGCCGGGAAAGCAACGGCCGTAAATTTTTTTAAATTTCGCTTCTGACAAATACCTGTCGCTGGCTAAATGCTTCAACCAGCTTGGCGACAATCTAAATTTTAATAATCTTGAAGCATTGCGAAATCCGTATTTGGAACAGTCGGGCATAAAATCTCTCGCTGCACCTA
>JBBSNU010000706.1:0-2625 GCA_038260455.1 Chroococcales cyanobacterium
CTTCTGTTTGCGCTTGTTGTACCAGCCGAATCACTCGCTGAATCAAACTGCTTTCGGGAGTTTTGTGAACTTCCAATTGTAGCGCGCCGGCACCGTTAATCGTGCCTGCATAGACTTCATCGCCGGCGGTTTTTTCGACTGGCATCGATTCGCCGGTAATCGAGGCTTGATCGATCGCACTGTAGCCTTCAGTAATTATCGCATCTGTGGGGATGATTTCTCCGGGCTTGACTAAAAGCCGATCGCCAATTGCCAATTTGTCGATCGCCACCAACTGTTCCCCATCGTACATTATCACCCTAGCAGTATCCGCCGTCAAACTCATCAAACTGCGAATACTGCGTTCAGTCCGCTGCATAGCATAACCTTCCAGCGCGCCGCTAATAGCAAAGATTAAAATTAGCACCGCACCGTCCACAATTAAATGATATTCTTGCCGCCACAGCCCCAAACCAGCCGCGCCCAAAGCAGCAACAATCATCAATAAATCTACATCTAATTCATGTTCTTGAAAAAGCGTAGTCAAGCCTTCGCGGGTGCTGGAATAGCCGCCGATCACGTAAGCAGCGGGCAATATTAACACGGCTAAGCCCAGCCAACCGAGTTGTAGGGCGATCGAACCCAAAATTACTAGAATTCCGCACAGGGCGGCTGTCAAAGCGTCTGGGTGTTCTTCGGCGAGGCGCGAGAGGCGCGAGGTGGAGAGGGAATTGGGAGTCATTGGGAAAATTTGACTTGGTAGAATGACTCCTGCATCGTAAACCTTGACATTAGTGTCAATGTCAAGCTTTTGGTCTAAATTCCCTCTGGGTAGGGAAACGGCAATGCCGTTTCCTGTATTTCGGGCGATCGCAAACCGCGATAAACTGTCGCTAAATCTGGTAAGAAAACGGCATTGCCATGTCCTGGACAAACAAACATAGTCCTGGACGCATCAAGCCAAAGAAACCCGATTTTTTACCGAATCTGTCGGCTACAATCAAGTATTTTCGTAAAAACCCGGTTTCTGACCACCCGTGCGTCCAAGACTATATCTATCCCAATCGGGAAATCAATTCATCAGCCGATAACTGAGGCAATTGTTCCAACAACAATGTCAACTCTGCGACAGGTAAAGCCAACAAATTAGCAACCAGTGCAGGCAAACTATCGGTAAATTCATTTAACCGCAGTGCCAAGACATTTTCTGCTAACAACCTCACCGCTTCTTGCCTGCCCGCTGCATCCACCGTGAGCATAGATATTCCCAGTAAAATCACCGTAAACTCGGCAGCAGGTATCCTGGAAACTGGAGAGAGAAACGCAATCATCAACGAGTCTAGTTCTCCAAATCTCACTCGCAGAAAGTTCTCTAAAATTAAGCGCTGTTGTTCTTGTCTTCCTTGTTCTAATCCTTGTTCTAATCCTTGTTCTAATCCTTGCTCTAATCCTTGTTCCTGTGCTGCTTGTAACTGTTCTTGAAAGAGAGGTGCGATAGTCATAATTAACTCCCGGTCTTCTGTTTCTATGGGCTGTTGTAAATCTGCTACTAAGTTTGATTGCAGTCGATACAGCAATTCTAACGCATTAGTTCGCAGGGGGTTGTCTGTAGCCAAGGCGATCAACTGGGCAACTGCTCTTTCCTGCACCTTTCCTCTGCCCAAAATCCTCAGCCACAAGGTTTCGGGAGTTTTTGGCAACTGATGGATTACCACAATTGCCGATCGCAAATATTCCCCCAAAAAATAAATCCCCGGCATCCAATTGGGTTCGTCTGGTTGTGCGCGAAACCCGTTTAACAGCGATTCTGACGCTGTGGGAGTGAGAATCCACAATTTCGGAAAATCATTTTCGTTAAGTCGAATATTGTCTCTTCTGGCTTCTCGCTCCAATTCTCTCTGAATATCAAACAATTTGCTGATGCAGCCGACAACTTCCCTGACAGTTACCGGGTTGCGGAACGGTTCAAAGATTGCCGTCGAAGTTGCTAGTTGCCCCAATAATCCCAAGTTTTTGATATGTTCTGGGACTGTGGCTTCATGAGTAAAGTAAACATCGATTTCTCGCACTTCGGAAGTGACATCGCGACCGATATCGACTGTTCCTAATGGAGACAGCATCTCTTCTAGGTATTCTTTGGCAAAGCGATCGTGAATTAATCGAGTCATTCGATTTTAGATTTTGGATTTTAGATTTTGGATTCACTGCATCAGTTAATTTTATCATGCTTGAAGGTGATAACTTGAATTTCCTGTCATTGCGAGGAACGAAGCAATCGCAAAAACTTAGATTGCTTCGTTCCTCGCAATGACACTTGTGGAAGTTGATTTTTGTCAAAAATTAAACGCTATTCGATAAAAATGTTAATTATAAAAATAGAGTCCCGCGTCGGACACGGCATTGCCGTTTCCTACAGATATCGGGTAGAATTTAGAATAGTTAGCCCTAGTTTTCGGAATTGGTATGATGCAGCAACAATACCTAACAATTAAACAACTTACAGACGCGGTAAAAGGCACAATTACGCCTCGGATGGTGCGGCATTATCACGCTTTGGGGCTGCTATCTCCGGCCGTGCGATCGACCTCTAACTACAGACTTTACACCCGCAGCGACGTGCAAAGACTTCAAAGAATAGTCGCACTC
>JBBSNU010000707.1:0-2618 GCA_038260455.1 Chroococcales cyanobacterium
CCAAAAAATTTGGGTCGAAACTTTCCCGATACTTGACAACTCATACTCGATCCGCAATTTGTGTTTTGGTAACGAACTGCAACAGACTACCACAAAGTTTTGCGCTTGGGGATCGCTCACAGCACGAAATTTACCAAAAATTGAGGGAATTTTCACAAATTTCTGTCTCAGATAATGCTTTGATTCCAGTGTTTGCAGACGTTTTCGCGATTCCTGAAAACCTTACAAAACTTTACAAAAATTCACCGGATTTTATTGGCTGCGTACTAGACCTCTCCCATAATTATTCGGGAAGAGGCTTTTCGAGCCTGTTGCAGACAGGCTTTTGGATCAAGGGTCTAATGCTTAGCCTGAAAAAAAAGCAGAGATTACCTGCGATCGCTATTAATAAACAAAGCCAAAGGTGAATTAATCGTGTTGGAGATGGATCGCGATCGTTATGACCGCACCGTTGCTGAAGTGCTGTTTGAGACACCGCAGGGTGAAGAATCAGTGCAAGAGGAAATGCTCAAAGCAGGATTTGCCTACCACTACAAACAGTACAGCAGTAATTGTCACAATCGGGATGTGTTCGAGAGTGCTGAGGAGATAGGGAAAGCACAGCAGCGGGGAGTGTGGAAGCTTCAGGGTGGCGGTCAGCGGCCCTGGGATTACCGCAAATCTAATTAATTTACCTTGTCCACCGACTCACTGGACAAGTTACAATTATTCTCTGACAAAAGCGCAATCGGTTGCGTTTTTAGGTAATGAAGCTGTAGCGGTTTCAAAAGCAGGGTCAACATATGCAAATATCCTGATGAATTTTTACCAGTTTCAAGTCCTAGATGAGGAAGTCGCAGTTTTCTGATGCAGAGCCTGATTGGCCCGAACGGCGGTTAATTCAGTCCCCAGAGAACTTAAAAAGTCCGATTGTTAAGTAAGATATTAGTAAAGGCTCACCAGCCGTTAACTGATAAGCCTTTAGCCCTTAATAAGGGTTTTTATTTCTTGTGTTTAGTTTCATCAGTCAACTTGTATCGTTGATCTGGTTTTGGAGTAGGGGGCAAGGGGTGGCCTTTTGTGGAAGTAATTTCTTGACCTGTACCGCCCCCACGCGGACCAGTTAGTTCATACTGACCGCTTACGGGGGTTTTTTCGCCAGGTTTCAGCAGATTTTCGTCCATTATGTTTTAAATGGGAGGACTACTCTATTCTAGCTTAGGCTTTTTTACCTTTTGATTAGCGAATTTTTAATCAAACGGCTCAAAAGGTCAAGACTTCGTATTTTTAGCTGGTTGCCTTACGTTCATATAGCTTTCGCCCTGCTTGCAGTTGAGATAGAATCTGCTGACGGTTGCCGATGAACTGATATTGCTCATTAAAGACTCCGCTGGGACGGCTGCCAACAATGTATTGACGCACGGGCATATCTGGAGCATTAATCACAATGCGATCGGAAACTCGGGTTCTAGCTTTTGGGGCATTGGGATTGGTTTCGCTCAGACGAGAAATCACCCACACCTCGTTGTTGACCGCGTAAACATCCTGAATTTGAAGATTGTAGCCTCCCGATGGCACTTCAACCTCAGATGTGATGGTACGTTCCTGACGGGCTGCCCCAGGCATATTAACGTCAATATAGGGAACTTTCACCGTTTGCTCTTCCTGTATAACAATAACTTTAGGCACTGTAACGGTACGTTCGGTCACGCCTACATTTACGTCGGGGCCTTTAATATCGTACTTTGGAAATTGTCCGGGTTCTACACTGACATTCACATCCGGTAGTTTTGCCTCTTGCTCTCGTTTTACTTGGCAGGATGTCAAAGGAACTAGAGCCAGAATCAAAGCAAATGAAAGGACTTTTTTAGAATTTAAGATTTGTGATTTCATTAGATAAACCATCTAAACAACAAAAGAATTGATCTACAACCAAGAAATGTTGAGCTAAGACTAGCTCTAGGAAGTTAACCACCAGATCCCTTGAGGAATTTGTGGCACTAAACCAGAGGTAAACTCACGAATGTTGGGGAAGACTAAAACTGCAGCAGTGACTATAGCAAGGGTGCGGGCAATACCAATATAGGATGAAAACGTTTCAACCACGTTGTACTGCCCCAAAAACGCGATCGCTGCTGTCACCAGAATAATAATGACTGTCCAGATTTGTACAGTACCCCCAGAAGGAGGGGCTGTTGCTGCCACTCTAACTAAAGACAGACTTTTAATTTAATAAAAAGCTTCATAATTGAATTGCTATCGTGCCTTTGCGATCGATCCTGACTTTAGAAAGCTTGGGAGTCTTGCTTGGTTCTGATTTCAACTCAGTGATGCTTACTCTGTAGAGTGAGCCAACCTCGGAATATGGATAATGCTACACCTTCTAAACAATATCTAGGGCTGCCGCCAATCTCTTTCCCAGCCATTTCTGATTATGGCGTAATTGGCAACTGCCACACCGTCGCCTTAGCTTGACGCCGGAAGCCCCGCACCATACTTGTACTCAGGTTGGTGTCGGGATGGATAGGCGGTCAATCGATGGGGTTCAACACCCCGCTCGATTGACAGTTTCTGTGCAACTCACGAATGACCTCGCTTTGTTGCCTTTTCTTGATTTTGCAGTAGTTCTTCAAGTGGGC
>JBBSNU010000708.1:0-2590 GCA_038260455.1 Chroococcales cyanobacterium
CCGGAGCGTAAGCTTCCGCCGTAGGTAGCTCTACAACCACCATCCACTGCATCCTGCGGACGATCGCCCCCGTACCCATTACTTCTTCCCCGCGCCAGCCTCGATAAACGAGCGGAGATTGCACCCCCGAAGCCAAAGCCAGTTTGAATAACTTTCCCACAAACGATCGCCCTCTCAAGTCTTGCAGCAAATACGGATTCATCTTGCTTCCTGTTTCCGAAATCAGCACCGATCTGTGGTCGAGCACGTAGCTGTAGCCAGTTTTTCCCACTTGCGATCGGGCGACAATTTGAGTTAAAAAATTTAAACTAACTCGGGCAAACAATACTCCAGCAATTTGATTTTTACTGTCGCGCAAAGGCACGGCTAAATTAACAACATTCACGGCTGTTTTTAGATCGACATCTACTAGACTAACATAGTTTTGAGCCTGCATAAATGTTTGCCAAAATACAGGTGAATCTACCGAAATACCTGCTAAACTCAAGCTAGAATTAGAGAATGGTTCGTAAGGCGAAATCGCCTGTATTATTTGACCTTTATTGTTAAAAATTCCCACAACTTCGTAGGCGCTGTTACTGTTTACCAATCCTTCCAGAATACTGCGCTGAGTTGCAGCATTAAATTCTGTTAAACCGCGCAATTCTGACAAATAATTGAGTTGGCGCTGCAAGTTATCCACATAAGCGCTAATTTGGGCGGCAGCAGCTTGCGATCGCTCGTACTGAAGCTGTTTTGTCTGTTCTATCTGCCCCCGAAAGCTGAAGTAAGCTAACGTACTTCCCGCCATCAATACGCTGGCTACAACAATCGAGACAAAACCGTAACGCAGTTGATTGGCAATTGAGGACATTTTATTTTGCCAGTTAACAGTTTGAACTCAGTCTATAGGATACACCCAATTGCATTTTTCAGACTTTCGCAATCGCCACAGTTAATTTATCGTTACCTTTTGCCTAATTTTTAATATCCTACCGCCACCGCGCCCGACGGTGACGACGTTTTTAATAGTTGAAATATAAGCAGTAGATTGCTTGTGACTTTATGGCGCTAGATAACGAAAAGCGAGCATCTGTGCAAGCATTTAATAGTGCTGTCGGCATCTGGCGAGCTTCGCAAGTGCGCGCGAGTTCCCGACAGCGCTGTAAAAAAATGAAATGCTTTTTTCAATACCGGAGATGCTCCCAAGTAAAAGCTTCTGATGACTGATGACTGATAACGTTCGCTAGGGGAGAACAGCACTAATGACTAATGATATCGTGTCCGGTCAATTGACCGATCTAAAATTGGTTCGTAGTGTGGACTTTAGTCCGCAACCGAGCGAGTGGACTAAACGACGGTTAGGATATTTTTAATGGCCCAAACCCATGAGATCGATTGATCCTGACTTCTCTCGCGACGATAGCTAAAGCTTTCCTTCGGGAGCATCTCAGTTTTGCATTATAGTGCGAGCGTCCCCGCTCGCGAGTACAATACGCTCTTCGGGGACGCTCGCACTATAATAAAAAAAATGCTTTTTGCAAAACTGAGATGCTCCCTTTCCTTCTTCCATCTTCCTTCTTCCATCTTCCTTCTTCCATCTTCCTTCTTCTATAAATCTAATTTTTGTTTCCAGATGGCATCTTCAATCCAAATGCGTTTTGGAAGTAGTCCCAACCGAAAGAAAATTTCAGCAATGCGCTGCTGTTCTTCAACAGCCCTGTCTTGAATTGGCAGCAAATCGTAGCTGCGGCTTTTAGTTAATATTATAGCTGTTGTTTTTTTCATTCCCCTTCGAGCGCCGATCAATTCCGCAGCTCGCTCGGGATTCTTAGCTATCCAAGCAGCTATCTCTCGCGTTTCTCCCAGGACTATTTTCACAATATCGGGAAAGTCGCTAGCAAAAGAGCGACTAGCCAAATAGAAGTTTCTGTCATTGATCAGCCCGTCGCTGTCAGTCAAGAAATAAACGGGCACTGTTTCCTGTAACTGAGCTAGAAACGGCTGCCAAATCGCCCAAGCATCAACTTCACCTCTCACAAATGCTTCCTGAGCTTTTGGCGGCGACAAATCGACGAATTCGGCATCTTTTAACTGCAAGCCGCCTTGAGTTAATGCCCGAATTAACAAATAGTGACCTGCGGTTTTTCGAGTTGCTGCTATTTTCTTGCCTTTGAGATCCGCTAGAGTCCGAATTGGAGAATTTTGAGGAACTATGATGCCAATGCTTCCAGGTAAAGCTGAATCGTTAGCAATATAAACAAAAGGTACGCCGTCTGATTGGGCAAAAACTGGCGGCGCAACTCCTGTATAACCCAGATCGATTTTTCCTTTTCCGATTGCTGCTAAAATTGGCGGCCCTGCGACAAATTCCGTCCATTCTACACGCCACCCTATTTCTGCTAAACGGGTTTCCAAAGAGCCTTTAGCTTTGAGATAAAATAATGCTCCGAAAGGCTGATGGCCGATTCTGACAGTTTTTGTTAAGTTTGGTGGTGCATTTGGGTTGTTTGTTATAGAGTTATTTATGGGTTGTGACTGGCAACTTGCTACTGCTAAACTCAAGCAAAAAAACAGCATAAATAGCAGCGAGTATCCCCAAACCAAACGC
>JBBSNU010000709.1:0-2589 GCA_038260455.1 Chroococcales cyanobacterium
GTGATGGAGGGAATCAACAATCGCCTCAAAGTGATTAAGCGTCAAGCCTATGGATTTGTTAATTTCGACAATTTTCGAGCTCGACTATTAGCTTGCTTTTCTAATTAGTTTTTATTATCACCTCAAACCCAGAAGACCCATGACAACCATCTGTCTAAGTCCTAATGGTGAATTAGTTAAAATTGTATTCCCTCAATGATTTCGACTTCGTTTCCATCTGGATCGAGACAAGTGAAGCAGTGCCTTTTGTGTATTTCACCAATTGGCTTCAAAATTCTATATCCAAACTGACACACATTATTGTAAACCTCTGTTAATGACTCGATTTCAATATAGATGGTGGTAGTCGTGTTTGGAGCAAGACTTTCTGACGGCTGTACCATATTTTTTTTACTATCTAATGGTACTAATACAATGCCGTCACATCTCACTAATAATTTTGACTCTTTCTCGACCTTGAGACCTAAAACTTTTTCATAAAAAAAACGTGCTTTACTTAGATCGCAAACAAGTAGCCGCACAGCAACTTTCAAGACTTTGGGCGGTTGCAACTCTACTTCACAGCGTTCATTATTAACAATATTAGAAGTGGGTTCAGTTTTCCGATCGCTATCATTTTTTGAACGATAATTTTTTTTGATATACAAAGACTGACCGCCAGATGCAATCAGCTTCCAAGAAACTGCTACTGTCGTTTTAGATAAAGATTGATGGTGTCGGTAATCGGATATTTTTACTTCCCTACCATCGGGAAATGCGAAAGTATCGCCTGGTTTCGACGTTTCTAGTTTTTCAATGATGGAATCAAGATGCGCTTTTGCAGTCTTGGCGATATCCGAAAGCTGACTTTGACCAATGTCTTCCTTTGTAGCTAAACGTTCTCCAAACTGTCTGATATAGCAAGTATCCTGAACTTGTTCTGCCCGGTTTCCCAACCATTCAATTCCCGCCACAGCACCAAGAATTCCCCCCGTCATCGATGCAATAGTATCGGTATCAGCACCGCTAGCAAACCCGGCTTCTAAAATACCGTGAAACGGCTCTGCGGCAAAACGTGACGCCAGGAATATCGCAGCAGCAGCGGTTACTGTTCCAGCACCCTTCATCCTTTTTTCAAAACAGCCAAGCCGAGTAAGAATCTTTTTTTCAACAGGCAGCGCTCCCTGTTTCATTCCCTTTTGGCACAGTTCGAGAAATAGTCGCATTTCTATAACTGTCATTTGCCAATACTCCTCATACTGTCCGCCACTTACCTCAAAAGCAGAAGACCTCCAATTTGGGCAAATATTATCTAAATCTGGCAACAGCGACCAAGAGTCAAATCCAGACAGTACCTTTTCGATAATTGCACCGTATGGGAGAGTTCCTGTATTTTGAAAGGCAACCCAGACAGCAAAACCGTAAGCAAGTGCACCAACTAAGGCTCTAGGATGACCGTGCGTGCAAACACCATTAGCAACGATATTTTTAGCAATATTTCCAAAATTTGTTTCGGTTGCACCTAACAAACAGTGTGGCATAATTCGCATCGCCACACCATTACCACCAGCATCAAAATACTGCTTTTTATCCTTGTCAACAGAAGACCAAGGCTCTTGTCCGGCAAGCCATTTCTGTGCTGCTCGTTTTGTCGCTCCACCACCTCCCCGTTCGTAACGAGTCCAGGTGGGCAACTCCCGTTTGGTAAAGTGATGCCACCACTGTTCGCCATGCAGCAAACTTCTAGCAGTGCATAAAATCAATTGCGTATCGTCACTATACTCTCCTGCCAGAATGACTTCTTCATGCGGGAAATATTGACCCCCTGATTTCCGCACCCATTGTTGAAATTCATTTACTGGAGATTCAGCAGAAAAAGCATTCTTCTTATCAGCTCTCTTTGCTTCTGGTTCCTGCGGCCATCCCAGTGCATCGCCAACTGCTGCACCAAGAAATGCACCTTGTCCTTTAGCTATTAGCGAAATCCTATTTAGGTTGTAGCGGTTATCATTGTTCATATTTCATTCCTCCGTCTCCAATGTGTTTCTATGGGTCGCTTACCCGAGCGAATAGATTTGCTCAAAGTCTGTTTATCAAACAGGGTTGGTGCAATTACAAAATTGAATTTATCTCCTGGTACATCGAGAATGCTCAAGCGTTCAGCTTCGTTTTTTGCCTGCGTTTCCGTTGGCACTGCGATCGCCAAAATATCCGCCATTCCAATTTTCTCTGGTATTAAAACTTCAGCTTGGTTATCTGTAGGACAGCAAGCTAAGTGACTAGAACGGGTGAAAGTTTTGCCATAAGCCCCTGGAACAGATTTAGCAAACATCGATAAGAACGCCTCCTTACCTTCTGCAACACTATTCCCATAACCCGATGCAGCATTTCGCGGACAGAAGCGAGTACCGGGCAACCAGAGGTACTTAGGGTTGATAAACAAGACTACCCAATCTTTAAACAATTCATCTTTTGATTTCGCTTTGTCGAAATACCAGGCATTGGGATATTCAATTGAACAACAGATATATGCCTCATGCCTATCTAGTCGCTCAAGGTCTGTTGAGGTAAAAACATTGCGTTCATCTTTCTGTAACTTCTTTGTTGCTA
>JBBSNU010000710.1:0-2587 GCA_038260455.1 Chroococcales cyanobacterium
GTAATAATTTTCTAAAGTTTTGTGGCGGCTGAGATGATCCGGGGTCAAAGTCGTCAAAACTCCGATTCGCGGCGCTACAAACGGCGATGATTCTATTTGATAACTACTAATTTCTGCGATTACCCAATCCGGCTGTTTTTCGGCTAAAGCTAATTCGCACGCAGCATAGCCAATATTGCCGCAAGCGGGAGCATAAAGCCCTGCTTCTGCAAAAATAGCAGCAATTAAAGCAGTAGTCGTAGTTTTGCCGTTAGTGCCAGTAATTCCCACCCAAGGAGATTTGAGATAGCGCCACGCGAGGGCCATTTCTCCGATTGTTTCAATTCCCAATTCTCTGGCGCGGACTAATGCTGGACTGTCCCAGGGAACGCCCGGACTTACTACTACTAATTCTATGGATTTGTCAGGTTCAAAAGATTTACCTAATTCAACTGCAATTCCTTCGCTAGCGAGTTGCTGTTGCTGTTCGAGCAAGTTTGGAGAAGATGAGCGATCGCTCAGCGTTACTTCCCATCCTTCGCGTTTGAGCAGTCGGGCGGCGGCATTCCCGGATTTTCCTAGTCCAATGATGTGAGCGATTGGCATAATTTATGTGTGTGATGGAGCGAATTTTCCTGGTTTTTTCCTTTTATATCGGTTACGGTTTTTTCTGGATGATTTAACCGCAGAGGGCGCAGAGGGCACAGAGGAGGAGAAGAGAGAAATGAATGTTTCCTATGCTAATGGATTTGATATTACATCAAAACCTTTGGCGGTAATCTAAAATCCAAAATCCAAAATCTAAAATCGATTAACGATCGCCCCAAAGTCAGCCAACACCCGCGCGTGATTCCGCAGCAAACCCAGCAAATTCAAGCGATTGCGCTTAATTTCCGGGTCAGAATCCATCACCAAAACGCTTTCGGGGCCGTCAAAAAAGTTGCTCACAGCCGGAGCAATTTCAGTTAAACTATCTACCAACTGCTGGTAATTCCGAGTTTGCTTCGATAGCAGCGTTTGCGGCACCAACTGCACCACTGCATCGTAAAAAGCTTGTTCAGACGACTTTTGAAATAACTCGGGTTTCACCGCCGTTTTCGGTTCCAATTGTACTTTATCCAAATCACCTTGAGCCGCCAAACGAGTTGAACGGTTGACTGTTTCGTAAATCCGATCCAAAGTCTTGTCATTGCGAATTTGTTGCAGGAAAAGCGCTCTTTCCAGCGTGTCCAACAAATCTTTCAATGCCCGTTCGGTATATTCGGGGTCGTTTTCTCCCAAAACGGCATTCACCAAATCGTAATCTACATTCTTTTCTTCTTGCAGCAAAGTGCGAATTCTTTGCAGGAAAAACTCGTATAACTGCGATAGCAACTCCGCCGATGTTTGGGGGCGTGCTGCAGTAAATTCGGCGACAACTTCTGCCAGTAACTGGTGCAAGTTGATTGGCAACTGAGCCGCCCAAATAATGTTAGCGATCGCATTGGCTGCGCGGCGCAAAGCGAAAGGATCGGAGGAACCTGTCGGCAACATTCCCAAGCCGAAGATGCTGACTAATGTATCTAATTTGTCGGCGATTGCGACAACTTGACCTGTGAGAGTTTGCGGTAATTTGTCCCCCGCGCCTCTAGGCAAATAATGCTCGAAAATCGCTGTGGCTACGGCTTTTGCTTCGCCGCAGGCTAAGGCGTATTTCTGCCCCATGATTCCTTGCATTTCGGGAAGTTCGTAAACCATTTGGGTGACAAGATCGGCTTTGCAAAGTAAGGCTGCTCTTTCTATGTAAGCTTTTTCTGCGTCTGTTATTTGCAGTTGGTTGGTGATGAGGCTGGCAATTTTGCACAGCCGATCGACCTTTTCCCGCACTGTACCCAAATCTTCCTGGAAAGTGACTGTCTCCAACTTGGGCAAATAATCCTCTAGAGGCTTGGCCAAGTCTGCTTTGTAGAAAAACTGACCGTCGGCCAATCTCGCCCGCACGACTCGCTCGTTACCCGCAGCAATAATCGCCGATGCGGCCGGATCTCCGTTGGAAATTGTAATAAAATAGGGCAGGAGTTCGGGAAAGTCGGGGCTTTTGAGGATTGGGAAATAGCGCTGGTTGGTGACAATAATTGTGGTGATTACTTCGGGCGGCAACATCAAGAATTCTTCGTCAAATTTGCCGACAACTGCGTTCGGCCATTCTACTAAGTCGGTGACTTCTTCTAACAAATCTTCGGTAATGTCGGCGTAACCGCCTTGTTTTGTGGCTGCGGCTTCTACTTGTGCTTGAATTTGAGTTTTGCGTTGGGTGCGATCGACTTCGACGCAAGCAGCCCGCAGACACTCGACATAATCCTCGGCTTGCCGAATCGAGACCCCCCCCGTCCCCCCCTTGCCAAGGGGGGGTGTAGGGGGGGTATGCAAGACGCGATGTCCTTGGGAAATGCGATCGCTCTTAACTGTATCCGAACCGCTCACCAGGGCGATCGGCAGTACAGTATCATCTAACAGCGCTACGATCGATCGAATCGGGCGCGGAAACTTCAAATCTCCGTCAGCCCACCGCATAAATCTTTTACCTTCTAACTTATTAATCCACTGCGGCACAAGTTCAGTCAAAATA
>JBBSNU010000711.1:0-2579 GCA_038260455.1 Chroococcales cyanobacterium
CACTGCCATATTTCCCGCTTTGCATTTGCGCTTGAATAAACTCTTCGTATTCTGGTTTGAGGACAATATTCATCTAATTGCTCCTTATAAAGCGATCTTTATTATAACTTAGGCTAAGAGCTTGCTTAAAAAGCGATCGGCCCTATCCCATCCTAAATCTCACGCGGGCGAGATCCCTTTCAGTCCAAAAGTGCGATCGCCTTTATCTAACTTCTATTCCCCTCACATTACTAAGCAACTGCAAGTTCATATTGCAGAACTAAAATTTCATCTTCTTTCAAAATAGCCCTAGCATATTCAATACCTTGACTATCAGCAAACTCCACTAAATACTGACATTCCTTTCCCGTATCATACACTTCAACAATAGTTCCCACAAGTCCTGCTGGCAAACTAGAAATAGATGCGTATTCTGGTTCCACTAGCGCTAATCGCGTATTGGAAATCGGCTTGAGAATCGCAACAGAATCCAAAACTCTAAAGTGTTTGATCATAGTTTAAGAAAAGCTGAAATTCAACAACGGTTAGAATTAGTTGAAGTCATTTGCCAGAAGTACCTTCTTAAGCTTTATAGGGGCAGGTTGAGTTAGGATATACGCGATCGCAGCGAGTTTACCCATTTCACGCACCCGCCCTCCCCACGCTAGGATTTACCCCTTACTTATTCCTTAACTTCCCCGCGCTAAACTCAGAAGCAACAATCATCGAGCCAATCCCCGCATCCGTGAATATTTCTTGCAGCAAAGCATGAGGAATTCGCCCGTCAATAATGTGAGCGCCCTTCACACCCTGAGCCAAACTTCGCACACAACAATTAACTTTAGGAATCATCCCCCCAGATACAACTCCCGACTCAACCAACTGTCTCGCTTCTTGAATATCCAACTTAGCAATCAGACTCTCCGGGTTGTGATAATCCTCCAAAATTCCCGCAGTATCAGTCATCAAAATCAATTTTTCTGCTCCCAAACCAGCAGCAATTTCCCCGGCCACTGTGTCAGCATTAATGTTGTAAGATTGACCGAATTGATCCGCCGCCACGCTCGACACCACCGGAATATAACCGCTGTTCACCAAAGACTCCAAAATGTTGATTTCCACGCCGCTAACTTCACCAACAAATCCAATTCCCTCGCGGCCATCGGGACGAGCTTGAATCAGATTCGCATCCTTGCCGCACAATCCCACTGCTTTGCCGCCTGCTTGGTTGATTAACGAAACAATTTCCTTATTTACTTTCCCCACCAAAACCATTTCTACGACTTCCATTGTCGCCGCATCAGTCACTCGCAAACCATCCTTAAATTGTGGCTCAATTCCCAATTTTTCCAGCCAAATATTAATTTCTGGGCCGCCGCCGTGAACGACAACCGGACGCATCCCCACGCAAGCTAGGAGCACAATATCCCGAACTACTTTGTCTTTGAGAGTGCTATCTTTCATCGCCGCACCGCCATATTTGACTACAATTGTGCGGCCGGCAAAGTTTTGAATGTAAGGTAGTGCTTCGGAAAGCACTTCTACTCGATTAGTGTCTGGATTCCTAACAAAATCGCTTTGTTTGAGCATGGGTAATTTACAAAAGACTAAAAACTTAATTCTAAACTTTAATGGCTAAAGCAAATATCAACAGCTACAAAAATCACTTTTTCCCTTGAATTTATCGACGATTTGCCCGATCGCCCTTTTTGAGAGCTATCCTCATAATTATCATAGGTTTTTTTAATGATATAGCTTGAAATTTTGTCTTATAACTTATAAAATTTTTGGTAAAGTCAAGAAATGTATTGTTATCCTTGATTTACTTAACCTTATATGTTAACTGCTGTCGCCCCGAATTCCGAAAACCCTCAGTACACGCTACCATCAGAGGCTGACTCGTCCCCCCGAATGACGGTATTTTGCGATTTAGACGGGCCGATTGTCGATGTGTCCGATCGCTACTACGCCACCTATCAACAGGGATTAGCAGACACTCAAGCAGCTTATGATGCCAGGGGAATCAACCTCAACCTGCAAATTCTCAGCAAACAGCAGTTTTGGCAAATGAAACAAAATCGAGTGCCCGATGCTGAAATAGCCAAATCTTCCGGCTTGTCGGGAGAAGAAATTCACGTTTTTCTCGGATGCGTGAGTCGGATTGTCAATCAGCCAGACTTATTGCACTTAGATCGCATCCAGCCTGGAGTGCAATGGGCGATCGCGCTTTTGCACTCCCGCGGCGTGCGGCTGATTTTAGTCACCCTGCGGCCGAGACATCAAGCCGTTCAACTGTTGCAAAATTACGGTTTAGCCAGACTGTTTACCAGCATTCGCGGCACTCAGATGCCGGATGCTGCCTATCACAACTATACAGCCTTAAAAACTGAATTGTTGGCTGAAGTTGCAGAAGAATTTGAGTCATCTCTCGGTTCGGCTTGGATGATCGGAGATACCGAAGCAGATATCCTTGCGGGACAAGCATTGGGAATACCTACAATTGCCGTTACCTGCGGCATTCGCAGCCGCCATCAACTGCAAAAGCACCAGCCTAATTTCATTCTCAGCGACTTGATTATTGCCGTTCATCACTTATTAGG
>JBBSNU010000712.1:0-2560 GCA_038260455.1 Chroococcales cyanobacterium
ATACATCTTTCAATCGTAATGCCTGGCAAATTGAGTAATCCGTCAAGATGAAAATCCATGAGCGACGCTCTAGCATAAAGTTCCTACATTATACACTCTACACCGCAAACCCAGAAGAGCCAAGTTGCCAGATAAAAAGAGGCAGAGCCTCTGGATCTGCATTACCAGGCAGAGCCTGGTAACGAGCAACGAGCAATCGCTTAAGTTATTAAATTTTCATTCCTGAGTAAATCGACCTAATTAAACGTAAATTCCCGATCGCTCAAAAGCTTACTGTATATCTCTGCTTCCTGATGACTGATGACTGATGATCAATGACCAATGACCAATGCCCAATGCCCAATGACTAATGACTTCTTCCATCTACTTAACTTCAGTTGAGTAATCTTCCAACAAATCCGGCCGCCTTTGGCGAGTTCTTTCAATTTGCTGTTCCTTGCGCCAGCGAGCAATTTCTGCGTGATTACCAGACAGCAATACGTCGGGAACCTTCAATCCCCGGAAATCGGCCGGTCGAGTGTACTGCGGATAATCCAAAAGTCCGTCTTCAAAACTCTCAAACTTCAGCGAATCTTCCTTTGCTACAGTTCCCCGCAACAATCGCAAAACCCCATTTATCAAAGCCAAAGCAGGAATTTCGCCCCCGGTGAGCACAAAATCGCCTAGAGACACTTCGCGAGTTACCAAGTGCAGGACTCGATCGTCCACACCCTCATAATGACCGCAAATCAACACCAACTGATCGCGATCAGTGGCGAACTCCCGAAACATCGGCTGCTGCATCGGTTCGCCCTGCGGAGTCAGCAAAATCACCTCCCGCCTCGGTAACACAGGTAGCGACTCCACCGCAGCAAAAATCGGTTCTGGCTTCATCAGCATCCCGACTCCGCCCCCGTAAGGCTCGTCATCGACTCGGTGGTGCTTGTCTGTGGTAAAATTTCGGGGATTGACAAAATTCACCTCAGCAATATTTTTAGCTAAGGCTTTGCCCATCAGTCCCGATGCTAGGGGAGCGAGGAAAAATTCTGGGAATAGAGTTACAACGTCAAATCGCACAATAATTGGAATTTATTGATACATCTCCTCTAGTTTGACCCTTAGAGGGATATCCGTTTTCAGTAATTGCATTATTATTTATAATTTCTTATAATTTGTGAGAATTTTTGCAAGTTAAATCCTCTTCCTTTGTCTGGTGCCCGGTTTTGTTGTACAAAAATAATCTGTTCTCAGGACAGCGGATTGAGTAAATTCGCCCCCAAACAGCCCGATCGCGCGTGAGGCGATTCTGGCTAGGGATAGTTACGCCGCCCGTACCTCACAGCCCAAAAAAAATATTTACTCTTAAAAAGCCCGATTCTACCCACAACCACGGCAAAATTGAATTTCACATCCACCAGAGGAAGACACACTATGCAGCAGTTGACATCTCAAGCCCTCGAACAAAATCTTCCCCAGCGCACAAAAACCTCGATTATGGTCATCGGAGGAGCCGAAGACAAAGTTCACGGGCGAGAGATTCTGAATACCTTTTTTTGCCGTGCTGGGGGTACAAACGCTCGGCTGGCGATCATTCCTTGCGCTTCGCGAGACCCCGAAGGAACGAGCAACCGCTACCGCACTATATTTGACGAAATGGGCGTTAGCGCTGTCAAAGTAGTTGACATCCGCGAACGCGAACAAGCCGAAAACCCCGTCTGGAAAGATTATTTAGAAGACTGTACAGGCGTATTCATCACAGGTGGCGACCAACTGCGGCTGTGCGGGCTGCTGGCGGACACCCCGCTGATGGAGAAAATTCGCAAAGAAGCTCTCGAAGGCAAGATTACCCTCGCCGGTACCAGCGCGGGTGCTGCGGTGATGGGATATCACATGATTGCCGGCGGCGGGAGCGGCACCTCACCGAACCGCTCTTTAGTAGACATGGCAAACGGACTTAACATTATTCCAGAGATTATCGTCGATCAGCATTTTCACAACCGGAACCGCATGGCTCGCTTGCTGTCGGCTGTTGCTTGCCATCCCGATCGCCTCGCTATTGGTATTGACGAAGACACCTGCGCCTTGTTTGAGGGAGACGATACGATGAAAGTTCTCGGTAAAGGCACTGTGACTATTGTTGATTCTCGCGAAAACTTTTATACCAACGAGTCTCAAGTAGGAGCGACAGAACCCTTAAGTCTGTTCAATATGCGCTTGCACGTGCTCTGCCACGGAGATTGCTACAATATGCCCCTAGGCAAACCGATGCCATCGGCAGCTTGTTCGGAGTCGGGCTGGCCTTCGGAATGTCGCACAGCTAACTAACGCAGAATATTAAAGTCATTGATTTGCCAGAAATTAGGCGGCATTCCGGTCAAATAATGGATGCAACAATACAATAGATTAGCCGTGCAACCACGGGCTGACCCCAGAAGGCAGAATCAACAGAATAATTCCACCTTCTGCGTTCTAAGTAATCGCACATAATTAATTACATACAGCTTCTTTACGGAGGAAGGCTTGGGGAGCATCTGAGTTTTGCAAAAAGCATTTTTTTTATAGTGCGAGCTGTCGCGAGCTC
>JBBSNU010000713.1:0-2554 GCA_038260455.1 Chroococcales cyanobacterium
CAACCATTTTTGACTATTCTAGCATCGGCAATTTTGCTTGGTGAAACTGTAGAACCGATCGCCCTAGGCAGCGCTTGTTTAGTTGTTCTCTGTGTAGCAGTAGGGAAAAAAGCATCAATTAAGCAAGCAGCAGATTTGTGATAAAAACAAAGTTTTCGTTCGGCTTTTTATCGTTTAAATCAAGTCAAGTGCGCCGCCAGCACCTACATTAGACGGGAGCATCTCAGTTTTGCATTTATAGTGCGAGCGTCCCCGCTCGCGAGTATAATACGCGAGCGGGGACGCTCGCACTACAATAAAAAAAATGCTTTTTGCAAAACTGAGATGCTCCCCATTAGACTTGTATTCATTCATTCATTCCCTCTGCTTTAAATTATCTGCGTTGCATCTGTGTTGCATCTGCCTGAAATCTGCGGTTGACCGGCTCTATCAAAAATTTAGGCAATGCAAGTCTATTAATGTAATGCTTAATCTGTAATGCTAATATATCGAGGCTGATTCTTGGCTCGCTCGATCCAAGATTGAATTGCAGGAAACCCAGTCAAATCAAATCCGCCCTCACCAGCAACGTGAGTGTAAGCAAATAAACCGATATCAGCAATAGAATAGCGATCGCCCGCAAAAAACTCATTTTCTGCTAAATGCTGTTCCATCACGCCCAAAGCAGCATAACCCGGTGCTTGTTTTTGTTGAAGTGCTTCCTGATATTCTTCAGCTTTCCCTGTCAAATACCAAAAACGAGAAGTAGCAATAAAAGGTTCGTGGCTGTACTGTTCAAAAAACAACCACTGCATAACTTGAGCGCGTTCTAATTTATCCGTGGGGAAAAACTCAGTTTCTTCGCTCAAGTAAAACATAATTGCATTGGATTCAAAGAGAAATTTACCCGGTGCGATTTCTAACACCGGAATGCGGCCATTGGGATTTTTGACCAAAAATTCTGGGTTCCGGCTTTTTCCTTGGAGAATATTAATTTCAGTGCGATCGAACGCAATATTGAGCTGAGTTAAGAGTAAGCGAACTTTGTAGCAATTGCCCGAGGGGGAATACTCGTAAAGTTTAAACATGAGTCTTGAGAAGATTTTATGATCTTAAATTATCTCATAAATTAGATAATTTAAGCACGATGAGTTAACAGTTGTTTGCTAAGATTATTTTGGCGACTTTGGGCGATCGCCAAAACCAGCCACTTCAGCCACCGTATAAAGCGGCCGGCCCTTCACCTCGTCGTAAATCCGCCCGATATACTGACCCAAAATCCCAATACTCACCAACTGCACCGCACCCAAAAAGAAAACTGCCATAATTATAATTGTCAAACCAGTTAATGCCGCACCAGGAGAGAAAAGACGCCAGTACAAAACCAAAAAAGCCATTAAAACAGACACAAATGCAGCAAATAAACCCAGATAAATCGAAAGTTGCAGGGGAACTGTTGAAAAAGACACTAAACCGTTCATCGCCAAAGCAAAAGATTTGCTGAAAGTATACTTAACATCGCCAGCAAAACGCGGATCTCGTTCAAACTTCACAGCAGTTTGTTTAAAACCAATCCAAGCGCGCAGCCCCCGAATATAACGGTTGCGTTCGGGCATGGCGTTGAGCACATCCACCACGCACCTATCCATCAAACAAAAATCCCCCGTATCTATGGGAATATCAACATCAGCAAGATTCCGCAAAATGCGATAATACATATAAGCTGGCAACCGCTTAAACCAACTTTCTTGACGGCGTTGAGTGCGCTGGGCATAAACAACTTGATACCCGATCCGCCACTGTTCTATCATCTCTAAAATCAGCTCGGGCGGGTCTTGCAAATCGCCGTCCATGATGACTGCAACTTGACCCGTAGAAAAGTTTAAACCTGCAGTTACAGCTATTTGGTGGCCGAAATTGCGGGCAAAACTGAGGTAACAAATTCGCGAGTCTTGTTCGTGCAATTCTCGCAAAATTTCGAGAGAGCGATCGCGGCTGCCATCATTGATTAAAATTAATTCTACTGGGCCGTCCAGGCGATCCATCACCCCGCTAATTCGCCGATACAATTCAGGGAGGTTTTCTTCTTCGTTATAGATGGGAATTATTAAGGAATATTTAGGTGTATGGTTCATCACAGTTTTTGGTAAATTATGTTTTCAAATGTTAAATAAAGAGTTTCTTTTTTGCCGATCGCGCTGGCGGCTTCAAGGGATAGCTGCGGTGCGTAATTTTGCTTTTTTATCCCGACAACAGTCGCCAACAAAATATCAGCGTACCAACATTTATATAATTTATTAAATAGGAAAAATTTAAGGCAGAATAAAACTGAAAACACCAAAGCGAAAATATCTGTTATCATAGATGTTTATTCGGCTTATAATAATTACAATTATCACCCATTGACTCAAAATTGCATGACCAATTCTAACGTTCTGTGGCAAGCAAATCAAGACTTAAGCGAAGCTTGTCTGCAACATCCGTTTGTTAGAGGTATTGCTGACGGCAGCCTCCACCAAAATAGTTTTGCATATTACGTTGCACAAGATGCTTTTTTTCTGGGAGCCTTCGCTCG
>JBBSNU010000714.1:0-2550 GCA_038260455.1 Chroococcales cyanobacterium
AGGCCAAGACCTTGTTAACTGGAAACCCTTTGTCAAAGAATTTGAACAGAAAAACCCCGATATTCGGATCGACCTCGTAGAAGGGCCATTTGACACAAACCTCGTAGAAAATCTTTACACATCTGCCTTTTTGTTAGGCGACTCGCCCTACGATATCATCAACATGGATATTGTCTGGGTTCCCAAATTTGCCGCCGCAGGTTGGGTGATGGATTTGACAGACAGAATTTCCCCCCAACAACTGTCAAAATTCATTCAAGGTAACGTCGAAGGCGGGCGGTATCGGGGCAGACTTTACCGAATTCCCCACGCTTCCGATGCCGGAATGCTTTACTACCGCAAAGACATTTTAGAACAAGCGGGAATTCCAGCGCCGAAAACCTTTGAAGAGATGGTAAAAATCTCTGAAAACTTGCAGAAACAGGGAAAAGCAACTTGGGGTTATTTGTGGCAAGGTAAACAATACGAAGGAGTATCTGCGATGTTTGTCGAAGTGCTCTCCGGTTTCGGCGGCTTTTGGGCTAACCCTCAAACTTTTGAAGTTGGGTTAGATAAACCGGAGGCAATTCAAGCAGTAGAATTTCTGAAAAATACGATCGCCTCCGGCATTTCTCCACCCGGTGTTACTACCTACGGCGAAGAAGAAACCAGGCTGTTATTTCAAAACGGCAAAGCGCTGTTTTTGCGAAATTGGCCCTATGTTTGGAAGCTAGCAAATGCCGAGGGATCGAAGGTGAGAGGCAAAATTGCGATCGAACCAATGCTCAGCAGTACGGGTAAAACAGGCGGTTCCTGCTTGGGCGGCTGGGGCTGGGGAATTGCCAAAACCTCAAAACATCCAGAACAAGCGTGGAAAGCAATTAAATACCTTACAAGCGAAGCCACCCAGCGCAAATTTATTTTAGAAACTGGTTTAGTTCCCAGTTACAAATCCCTATTTACCAACAAAGAAATAGTCGCCAAATATCCCCACTACCCGCAACTGCTAAAAGTAGTCGAAAAGCCAGTTTTGCGCCCGCCCATAGCACAATACGCTCAAGCTTCTGATATTTTGCAGCGCTATTTGAGTTCAGCTTTTACCGGGAGAATGAGTGCAG
Source organism: Chroococcales cyanobacterium (assembly GCA_038260455.1). Taxonomy (GTDB): domain Bacteria; phylum Cyanobacteriota; class Cyanobacteriia; order Cyanobacteriales; family Microcoleaceae; genus Microcoleus. The sequence continues at coordinate 1,098 of JBBSNU010000714.1, forward strand.
AACAAGCAATGAAAGCAGCGGCTAGCGAAACTCGTAATTTATTAGGTAGTTTGAAACAACCGAAAGCTTCTTAAACAGTTGACAGTTGACAGTTGACTGTTGACTGTTGACTGTCCTAAAGCCGTAGGGTGCGTCGCCATTCAAAATCCATCAATAAAAATAGATAATCTCATAGCTTCATAAAACAATGAACCCGCCGAATCTAACCCGCCGAATCGAACCCGCCGAATCGAACCCGCCGAAGGGAATTCCGATGCTCCAAAAACAAAGATCAAGAACCCGCCGAATGGAATTCGGGGCTACAAAAACAAAGTCCGCCTCCGCGGACTGAAGAAATAGAATAGAATCTTAAAATATGCAATTAGATAAAATGCGACAGCGCGAACAAAAAACAGGATGGATATTAGTAGCACCAGCATTAATAATTCTGCTGCTAGTATTTGCTTACCCAATATTGCGCGCTTTTTGGCTGAGTTTATTCACCCAAAATCTCGGTACTGAATTAAAACTGGTTTTTTCCGGTTTTGCTAACTACAGTAGAATGTTAGGCGACGGGCGTTTCTGGCAAACTTTAGGCAACACCGCAATATTTACAGTCGCCTCTGTTGTGCTGGAATTAATTATCGGCATGGGCATTGCCTTAGTCTTAAATCAATCTTTCAGAGGGCGCGGCATCGTGCGGACAATTTCCTTACTGCCTTGGGCGCTACCGACTGCATTGATGGGTGTAGCTTGGGCGTGGATTTTTAACGACCAATACGGCGTAATTAATGATATTTTACTCCGCTTGGGATTGATTAAAAATAGCATTAGCTGGTTAGGAGATCCGACTTTGGCAATGATGGCAGTGATTGCAGCGGATGTGTGGAAAACTACGCCCTTTGTCAGCCTGCTTTTGCTAGCGGGATTGCAATCGATTTCCGGTGATTTGTACGAAGCCCACGCGATTGACGGCGCGAGTAGCTGGCAGAGTTTCCGTCAAATTACTTTGCCGCTGCTGATGCCCCAAGTTGTGATTGCTTTGCTGTTTCGATTTGCCCAAGCTTTCGGCATTTTTGACTTGATTCAGGTGATGACGGGAGGGGGGCCGGCGGGGGCAACGGAGACGGTTTCTATCTACATTTACAGCACGGTAATGAGGTATTTAGACTTTGGCTACGGGGCGGCTTTGGTGGTGTGTACTTTTTTGCTGTTGGTGGCCGCAGTGGCGATCGCCGCTTACCTATTATCGAGAGCCCGCGCCAGTCAATTTTAGATTTTAGATTTTAGATTTTAGATTTTAAATTGCTGCGGGTTAAGTTATACCATTTTTCATTTTTCTAAAGATGTGCTATTGATGAAGTCTTAGCCCCCCCTTACTAAGGGCTACCGTGTACACACAAGTGGATTATGAGCTAGTTTCCACCCCAAAAAGATGGATTCAAATAGCCGGAGTCCGTGAACCAGGGTAGGC
>JBBSNU010000715.1:0-2536 GCA_038260455.1 Chroococcales cyanobacterium
CGATCGACCACTCTGTTAGAAACTGAGGAAATTCCCTTTCTGAGCGGCGAAGATCAATCCGACTTGCTGGCGCGAGTCAAACAGGCTCAGCAAGAAGTAGGCGCGGCTAAAGCTCTATTTCAAGCAACCGGAGGTCAAGTTGCAATTGAAACCGCAGCACTGATGCCGTGGCACAGACTGCTCGCCGAATGCTGGCAAGTATCGGCTCGCTTTCGCTCATGGCAGTCAGCTCCCCCTGGAAAATAAGGAAGCGAGTTCAAGTTAAACTTGCTGTTAAATCCCAAACAAGAGGAAATGTCGCGGCCGACTTGACAAGTTCCAACAAATTTCCAGTTAATAAGTTATTACTTGCTGAAACACTTTTGTAAACTGCTGTGCGGCTGTTTAGCCGGGAGGAAAATATCATGTTACACCTGCTTTATATTTTAGCTTTCACTGTTCTGGCCTTTCTGGCAGTCGGTAACTTAATCCGCAGTCTAGTCACGGTAGGTATGGAGTCCCAGCGCCCCCAACAATTCAGGGCAAATCATGGCTCCGCATCCTATCCTCGCTCTCAAGCTGTACCCCATCCAGAACTGTTAGACGAATACGGAAATATTGTCAACGAGCCGCTGTTAGTGATGCGTTCGCTGACTGTCCAAGACGCGCGCGAACAATTAGATGCTCTCTACAAATCATCTCCCGGCGGCAGCGACGAAGGGGGCGAACGACGCTGATTTAATCGCAGTCGCAGCATTTATACTCATAGTCGCTTACTGAAAAAAATAATTGGCCGTTAGTTTCTCGCTAACGGCCACTTTGTAGCGACTTTTGAGAGATACTGGAAAGGGATCGATCTCAACTTACGGTCGATCGCTCCAGTTTTGTCATCGGCAAAAATGCACGTTTAAAGCTAGATGATCGTCCCTATTCCGCTACTCGCAGAACTTCTGCAAGCATTGCCCCCACTGCGGGCACAAATTTATTTCAAATCTTCCATGACAGCGCTGTCTCACGCGATGGAAGACTTGGTTTTGGCTGGCTCCGACGACGAACCGCTAGTGATTGCTAGCTTTCAGCTAGAACGCTTCTACCTGCAGGAAGCTCACCGCTATCGGCGAATTGCCGCTCTATCTTCTCAGGTATACGTGCTAGCAGCACCGGAAACTGAGTTTAAAAATTCCTCGGAACATTACGAAACTGTGGCGTTTGCACCGGAGGACGCATTAAGTCAAGAGTGGCACTTAGTGGTGCTGGGGCAACACTACTCAACTTGTCTGATTTGTCAAGAAAAAATTGTGCCGATCGAGAATCAGGACGATCGCGGCCCGCTGTTGATTGATCAAGGTCGCAGATTTGAGGGAGTTTGGACGTTCGACAGGGAGGTAAGCTGCAAAGCTGCCGAATTGTTGTTCGATCGAATTGTCAAATATCGCCCGGAATTGGCCGAAAAGATCGATCGAGCGCGCACAACTTACAAGCTGGGAAAAAAACCAAAAAAAACCAGGAAATCCGCGACTTCCCAAGCCGCCAAACCAGAAAAAAGCGCGCCAAAAAACTCAAGAATTCCCAATCCCAAATTGAGCGACGCTTTTACCAAACGCTTAGTAACCTACTTACAATCAGGCCAGCACAAACTGCTGAAAGCATACAGCGCGATCGCCGCCCAGGAACGCAAAGAACGCCTCGTAAACTTAATTACAACGGCAATGCGGCAGTCTCTCAACCCGCAACAAATCGTCGAAGTCGCAGTGCAAGAACTGGGAACAGCCCTGTCAGCCAGCCGCTGTTTGATTTATCGCTGCAAAGCCGCAGATGTGTCGGTCAAAATCGATCGCGAGTTTTTGCGCCTGGGTGCTAGTTCTCTATTAAATCAGACTTGGCCGCTACAGGAAAATCCAATATGGAGCGACGCGGTAGCGCGGCAAGAGCGAGTTTACATCCAAGACACAGCACAACACCCGCTGATTGTCGATACAAAATCTTTGGGCAAAATTGTCAAAAATTGGCAGATCGTCTCTTGGTTGATGGTGCCGGTGCTTTATCAGGGGCGGATTTTGGGCATGGTAGAAATGCACCAGTGCCGATCGACTTCGCCTTGGGAAGAAGACGAAATTGCTCTAGTAGAGGCGATCGCCACCCAACTCGGAGCAGCCTTAATTCAAGCAGAAACCTACGCTAATTTAGAAGAACTCAACCAACAATTAGAAGCATTAGACCGCACTCGCAGCAATCTCATAGCCATCACCGGACACGAACTCCGCACTCCGCTATCGACGATTCAAGTATGTCTGGAAAGTTTGAACTCCGAGCCAGATATGCCCCAAGAATTGCGAACAATCATGTTAGAAACTGCCCTCGGAGATGCCGATCGAATGCGTAAACTCGTCCAAGATTTTTTAACTCTTTCTAACCTAGAAAGCGGACAAGTTAAATGGAATGTAGAATCGCTGACGCTGCAAGAATGCGTGGATTTGGCCCTCAGCAGCGTGCGATCGCGCGGCGGAGTCGATCGACAGTTGCCACAAATTATCGCCGAAGTGTCCGCAGAATTGCC
>JBBSNU010000716.1:0-2534 GCA_038260455.1 Chroococcales cyanobacterium
TTCGCCATCAAACCAAAATTTAGGAAAGAACCTATAGCAATCCTAAATGATTTTCTGTAGGGACACGGCACTGCCGTCTCCCGGACACGGCACTGCCGTGTCCCTACAGATGGATTTTGGGGAAATCACATTTATGTTCGCCGTAAGGATAATGATTGAGGATTGCTATATAAATGCAAAATTGAGATGCTCCCAGATCGTGCTTATTTTCTGGGACGTGATATCTGCAATCAATCATCAGTCCCCAGTCATTTGAGAGAGAGTTTGTTACTAACGACTAATCGCTAATAACTCATCAATAACTAATGACTAATGACTAATGACTATTGACTAACTATCTTTTTCCTGCTCAATTTCGGATTGAAGTTTAGCTAATTCTTCAGGAGTGAGTGCATCTAGCTGCTTCTGCAAGACAGCATCTTTGTACTCTTTAAGTTGCTCGCTGTAGGTCATACTTTGAGTCAGCGCTCGAAATAAATAAGTCACCAGCCAGCCAATCAAGCCAGCAACCAAAAATAACTGACTCCAAATCCCTGCATTCATGCTGTCGAGTCCGGCGAATTGCAGTAGCAAGTAGACCAAGCCACCCGCTACAAAAAATCCGAGACAGATTCCAATTACATCAATACGTCGCATTTAGGCTTCTATCTGCCGCCGTTTGGGGCGAAAGTTCAAAAAGGGAGCTAGGAGAAACATACCTGGGAAAAAGAAGAACATCAAGAAGTACATGAAGGCGCGCTCAAAAGAGCTAGCCACGTACCAGCGGCTGTTCAGGTAAGCGTAGGTGGCGGCGGGTACTACCAGAAGGTAGGCTCCGGCCAAGACGGCGTAAAGCAGCAAGGTAATATACATAGATTTGCTTTAGGGGAATAATAACAACGGTAAGGGGGCACAGACGCTCCGCTAGCTGGTTAACTATTGTACCGCTTGGGGAGATACAGCGCGAGTTTTGAGAATTTTTAGATTAGGGGTTGCGTAAATTGGGGTTTGGTTGTAGAATAAGATGCTGTTGCTGCGAGTGAATCAAATCCGCAGCAATTTGACAAAAGGGGGGTGTGGCGGAATGGTAGACGCTACGGACTTAAAATCCGTTGACCCGAAACGGTCGTGTGGGTTCAAGTCCCTCCACCCCCATCAAAACTAGGTTAAAAGTGCGATACACGCCGATTCTCGACTTCTTAAAAAAATCGAGAATCGGTGCTTATCTCATTTGATGCAGCAACTCGAAAATTAATCACAAATTCGGTTCCCTTTCCTACTTCAGAATTTATCTAAATTTTCCTTGGATGGGAAACAAAAATTTGAGAGGAAATCGATAGAAATCTTTACATTGCGATTAGTATTTTTACTTAATTAGGAGCTGCGGGCCCTACTATTGGCTGACCTTGTTTTTCCTTTTCTGCCAGTTCTAGGTTCAATTCCAGCAGTTTTGCTAAAATATCGTCGCTGTCAGTAAATCCGTAAGCTGCATTACATTGGCGATCGAGCGCTTCATGGAGTTTATAAAGTTGGCTTGTTGGTTCTGCAAAAAACTTGTTGTAAAGTTGAGTAATTCCCCACTGTTTTGATGACATTTGTTGATTGCGATACAGTGACGTAGTAAAATCGAAACCATCGCATTTCTCATTTCTAAACATTTGCCGTTTTAATACTGTAGCAGGTGCAATTATGGTAAAGTCTCAGTATGAAGGATATTCCGCAGGCGAGCAACACACTTTCGCAGTCCGAGAGAATTTTGGCAATGCCAAAGTATATGCACAAAATGCACAGTCAGTGCTGAACAAAGCTAGTGGATTTATCAGTGCTTACGATTTCACGCTAAATCCTTATCGCGGCTGTCAGTACGGATGCAGCTATTGTTATGCTGCTGCTTTTAGCCCGAATTCACATATGCGGGAGGATTGGGGAAATTGGGTAATCATTAAGCAAAATGCAGCGGAAATTTTAAAGAAAGAGTTGGAACGTTGGCACAAGAAAAACCCCGATCGCCCACCGACAATTTACATGAGTAGTGTCACAGATCCGTATCAGCCAATTGAAACTAAAGAACAACTAACTAGGCACTTGTTAGAAGTGATGGTTCCCTATCAACCGACGCTGGTTATCCAAACTCGCAGTCCTATGATAACTAGAGATGTCGATATTTTACAGCAATTTCAGCGATTGCGAATTAACATGAGCATTCCCACTGGTAGCGAAAAAGTGAGGAAAGATTTTGAACCAAAATCGCCGAGTATTCCTGCGAGACTCAAAGCTATTGCCAAACTGAAATACAGCTTTCCTTATCAAGAAAATTGCGAAGTAAAATTTTCTATAACTGTGACACCATTGCTCCCTACCTTACCGGAAGATGAAGCTAATTTTATTAGGAAGCTGGAAGTTGTAGATCGAGTGGTGATTCAGGATTTTCATGCCAGTAATGAGCGATCGCTAATTGCGTCAACGCGCTCAGAAGCATTAGCTCTTAAACACAAGTACGCTTGGTGGTACAATAGCGAACAGCAGAGTTATCGCAAGTTTAAAAATAAACTCAA
>JBBSNU010000717.1:0-2490 GCA_038260455.1 Chroococcales cyanobacterium
TCGGAATTCAGATAGAATAAAACAGTGGAAAAGACTTTGCACCTTTCGGCTTGACAAACACTTTTTGCTGCGGCTGTAACTGCAATTGGTCAAACTTTTCTCTGGTCAAATTAGCGTTTACTACTTGACCGTCATCTAAGGTTAATTCTACCTGAATTTCCCATCCCAAATGAATCAAGCGACTGATCCTTGCAGGCACTGTCGTACTATTTTCGGTAGTTTCAATTACCACGTCGTGAGGACGCAAGAAAATCTCCGGGTTGGCTGAGTCAAAGCCGTTTTCTTGAAACATTCTCGAACTGCTGGGCAAGACATTGACAGGGCCGATAAAACTCATGACAAATGCACTCGCAGGATGGTCGTAAATTTCTGCGGGCGTGCCTACTTGTTCGATTTTACCTTTATTCATTACTGTAATGTGATCGGCAACTTCCATCGCTTCTTCTTGGTCGTGCGTCACAAAAACTGTGGTAACGTGCACCTCGTCGTGCAGCCTCCGCAACCAAGCGCGCAAATCTTTGCGGACTTTAGCATCGAGAGCTCCAAAAGGTTCGTCTAGCAGCAACACTTTCGGTTCCACAGCCAGAGCTCTCGCTAGGGCCACGCGCTGCCGCTGACCGCCTGAAAGTTGCGACGGGTATCTATCGCCCAATCCTGCTAATTGCACTAAATTCAACAATTCTTCTACCCGCGATTTGACTTTGGCGGGGGCAGTCTTCTGGATTTCCATCCCGAAAGCGATGTTTTTTCGCACTGTCATGTGCTTGAAAAGCGCGTAATGCTGAAACACAAACCCAATTTTGCGGTCTTGGACGCTGGTATTGGTGGCATCTTGGCCTGTCAGCCAGATTTTGCCGGAGTCGGGCATTTCTAAACCTGCAATCAGCCGCAGCAGGGTAGATTTGCCGGAACCAGACGGGCCTAGCAATGCGACTAGGGAACCTGATTCAATTTCTAAACTGACTCGATCGAGTGCTTGGAAACTGCCAAAATGTTTGGATACGTTTTCTACTGTAATTCCCATAGGAAGTTCGGCTACGGATGAGTATAACGAATTTAACGGATTTAACGGAGGTCAGACGCCACAACCAAGAGCAAAAATGTTAATCTCCGGTTTCTGGATAGGTTAAGGTAAGTTTTTTATAGCACGATCGCGCATCCGTTGCTTAATTTTATGGTTTTACCTGCCTCTGGAAAGCCCGAAAATTCTCTAAAATGCACCTCCATCACAAAACAACACAATTCTTTGTCACCAAAGTTGACGTTTGGTACTACAATGCAGCAAAAGTTCAAGCGTTTTTGACTTCAACGGCTGAGGGGATAAAGGAAAATGGGAGATGTTGGACGTGTGCCTGTAGGAATTATCGGCGCTTCAGGTTACGGCGGCGTGCAACTTGTGCGACTGCTGGCGGATCACCCAGCGGCGGAAGTAGTGTATTTGGGCGGGGATAGCAGTGCGGGAAAACCTTTTTCCAGCCTTTATCCGCATCTGACTAACTGCATTGACTTGACTATTGAGGCGATCGACCTAGATAAAATCGCGGCAAAATGTGAAGTTGTATTTCTGTCGCTGCCCAACGGTTTAGCTTACCAAATGGCACCGACGCTGATCGAAAAAGGCTGCAAAGTCTTGGATTTGTCGGCTGATTACAGATTTGAAAATCTAGAAACTTACAAAGCTTGGTACGGTGGCGAGCGATCGGACTCTGCTTTAGCTGCTACCGCTGTTTACGGTTTGCCAGAATTGTATCGCGATCGTATTAAAGACGCTCAATTAGTAGGCTGTGCCGGTTGCTACGTCACTGCTAGTTTATTAGCCCTGGCACCCTTGCTAAAACAAGGTCTGATCGTACCAGAAACAGCAATTATCGACGCTAAATCAGGAACTTCGGGAGGAGGCCGCAAAGCCGCAGTTAATCTCTTATTAGCAGAAGCTGACAATTCCATCGGCGCTTACGGAGTTGGCTGCCACCGCCACACGCCAGAAATTGAGCAAATTTGCAGCGATTTAGCCGGACAAGATATCAAAGTCCAATTTACTCCACACCTGATGCCGATGGTGCGCGGAATTCTGGCAACTGTTTACGCAAATTTGCGCGATCCGGGATTAGTGCGGGAAGATTTAATCACGATTTTCACGGCTTTTTACCGCAATTCTCCTTTGGTAAAAGTGTTGCCGGCTGGGGTTTATCCGCAATCTAAATGGGCTTGCGGCACAAATCTTTGTTATATCGGCGTGGAAGTCGATCCCCGCACTGACAGGGTAATTGTGATGTCGGCGATCGATAATCTAATTAAAGGTCAAGCTGGACAAGGCATCCAGTGCATGAACTTGATGATGGGTTGGGAAGAAACTTTGGGTTTGCCACAATTGGCTTTCTATCCTTAATTCTTGGGCATTGGGCATTGGGCATTGGGCATTGGGCATTGGGCATTGGGCATTGGGCATTGGGCATTGGGCATTGGGCATTGGGCATTGGGCATTGGGCA
>JBBSNU010000718.1:0-2473 GCA_038260455.1 Chroococcales cyanobacterium
AACCTGTTTTCAGAGATTTCATTTGTTTTTGTCCTGTGTTTGTTAGTAATAAACAATGACGGCTATACAAGAAATTTTTAAAGCCAAATTCCTATGCGTTCACAGGAAATAAGCGCTTTACTGAGTGAATGTAAAACGACCGTCCACTTTTTCTCCGTTAATATCCGCAGTCACCTTCACAGGATACTGGCCTGGATCTTTGCCGGGAAACACAACAGCGTAATGTTTGCCTTCAGGATCGTATTTGAAAGCTAGCGTTTGTTGGTTTCCGTTCGGTAACTGCACTTGTGCCGTCACTTTTGCGTTAGGAATTGGTTCGTGGTTATCACCTTTTTGCAAATAAACATCTAAGTGAGTTCCGGTATCTTCTTTCAGAGTTAAAAGTTCTAGGTGGTAAGGGCCAGACTCGACAACTTGACCTCCTTTAGATTGTTTGGGATGTTCTGTTTTAGCAGTTGCCGCAGGAGAAGCGGCCGGACTGGAAGCATTAGGTTGAGAGACAACAGGAGAGGCTGCTGGGCTGCTATTTGAATTGCTAGCTTGGTTATCGTTACTGCAACCTCCCAAAAACAGCAATCCGACACTGCCTAGAATAATTAAATTTGAGTAGAGTGATCTCATTTGTTTGAGTCCTTGCGTACAATGATTAAAAAGTATGACACCCCAAAATGAAACTAGGATGAAATCTTCAGACTTTCATACCGATATTCGGATTGCGACATCGGAAATTCAATCTTTTTATAAATCTTAATGTTTCCCCCCTTGACTCTATAGCCGACTTGAGGGTTTATGCTATTTATAGTTTCGCAAATAAACTTTGCGATCGTAAATTCACAGGTAAAAATTCATGACTAAAGCAACTTCGACCAAACGATTCACTTTCGCAGCTTTGACGGCAGTTCTTTTGACAGCAGGTACAGCCAGTATTGTCTTTGCAGCAAGCCCCTGTACTACTCCTACCCCTGACTGCCCCCTAGCTAATTGCGATAAATAATCCTTATTTTCCGGTGCGTGTAGATTCCATCGCGGGTTTTGAGCAGCGGGATCACCAAGGGAATATCCGACAGCAGCACTAGCTCAGTTTTGAGTTAGTGCTGTTGTGCGATCGAATTATATTCCCTAAAGAGTAGTTTAATCCATGCACATATTTACAATATTAGACTTGATAGTTTAAGCTATAATTACTAGCGGGAAGTTGCCCAAAAGTTATGGTGACAGATCGTGGAAAAAACTTGTAAAGCATTATCTCAAAACAAACTGCTAAAAATTGGACAACTTGCAGAAAAAACCGATGTAGCTGTGGCAACAATTCGATATTATGAAAGCTTGGGGTTGCTAGAACCAGCCCAAAGAAGTGAAAGCGGCTACCGCTATTACGATCGCGAGGCCATTAAGCGCGTACAATTTATCAAGAAAGCTCAATCCCTACAGTTTTCCCTCTCAGAAATTCAGCAAGTGCTGGGAGTTCGCCATCAAGGAAGTCCTGCTTGCCCGCTTGTGCGAGACCTACTCACTCAGAAAATTGCTCATCTTGAGGAGCAGATTTATCGGATGACAGTGATCAAGACCGAGCTAGAAACCTATCGAGAAAGTTGGGCAGATAGACCCCTAGACGATCCTTGTAGCAAAGAACTGTGCAGTTTGATTGAAGAAGTTGCTTCCACAACAGCAGGCAACAGAAAAACTCAGGATTGATTAAGACAGGAGTGATGCAGAAACCGGGTTTATTTTAGGTAATATCAAATTTTTTAGATTTCGGTGAATCTTGCCAAGTTCTTGACATTTGCGCTGTAGAGTGAAATCGCCAACTCACATTGAAGGGATTTGACGGTGAAAAATTCAACTAAAATCACTATTGTTGACAATTTAAGCAACGGCGAGGTTAATGAAGACTCGTTAGCCGCGGGTAATGCCAGCAAAGACAAGATGCTTGGCCCGCAGACAAAGGATGTGGTTCCACCATTCATTAATAATTTTGACGGCAGAATGTGGCACGATCCACTCGATCGCACAATAGGTAACGATTTGCTATCCCGTGAAGAAGAAAACCAAAAATCACTCAAAGAATTTCCAACTAAAACAAATCTTGCTAAGTTCTTGACTTTTGCGCTCTACAGTGAAACTACAAACCTAAATTGAAAAAGTTTTAGACCATGAAAACTTCAATAAAAATTGCTCTAGCAGCAGCTTTGGTCGGTACTATAGCACTCAGTGGATTAGTCCGAACTGTGTACGCTGCGCCAGCAAAATCTCAGGTTGCCGCCATGCCTCAGAATAGCAGCAATCCCAAAGCAGAAGCCAGTGATGGCGACGGCGAAACTAACGACGATGCCAAAGAAAAGGAAGAATCAAGTCGCCTGCAATCTCTAGCTAAAATTACACCACAACAAGCAAAAGCGGCGGCGGAAGCAGCGAAAGGCGGCACAGCAAGTCGCGTCAAATTAGAAAACGAAGATGGCAATGTTGTGTACTC
>JBBSNU010000719.1:0-2465 GCA_038260455.1 Chroococcales cyanobacterium
AGTTTTTTGAATGCGATGCTTTATGCAGGGGAACCAGTTATCGAAGATTTAGAAATCATCGATCCTTATTTAGCTGGGCAAATTTTTGGCAGCAAAGATACATACTTAGATGTGAAAGCTAGAATCAATAACGGTACGACAGTCATTATTGAAATGCAAGTTTTGAACGTGTCGGCATTTGGCAAGCGGGTTTTGTACAATGCTGCAAAAACCTATGCCCTGCAATTACGTCGAGCTGAGCGCTATCAAAGACTCAGGCCGGTAATTGCTTTGAATATCACAGATTTTGAAATGTTTCCCAATCAATCGGAAGTAATTTCGCGATTTGCTTTCAAAGAAACGCAACGGCTGTTCGATTATCCCGATAGCGAGATTGAGTTGGTGTTTATCGAACTGCCGAAATTCAAGAAAAACTTGTCGGAGTTGACAACACTGACGGACAAGTGGATTTATTTTATCAAAAATACCAACAACTTAGAAACTGCTCCCGATACAATGATTGCAGTGCCAGAAATTGAGAGAGCTTTTGAGATTGCTAATGACACGAATTTGAGTCAAAAAGACTTAGATGAATTGCAAAAACAAGAGTCTTGGATTCAAGATCAACAAGGGGCGATCGATCTAGCCGCTCAACAAGCTCTAGAACGAGGAATAGAACAAGGAATAGAACAAGGAATAGAACGAGGAATGGAACGAGGCAAGTCAGAATTAATAGTTCGGAATATGAGGAGGCTAATTGGTGAAATTTCTCCAGACATTCAGACGCAGATCTGCAAGTTGAATCTTGAGAATTTGGATAATTTAGGAGATGCCATGTTTAATTTTGAAAGTGTTTCAGATTTGGTGACTTGGTTGCAGGAAAATTTCCGAAATTCTACTGATGACATTTAATATCTGAGTTTGGTAAATTTGGCATATATTACCGTCATCTAACCAGAGGTGTCTTGTGCCAAATTTTATCAGTTCAGTTATAAGTTCGATCGCCTTTCTGGATTCTGCCGTTACAGATGCCCAAAGTCTGTGCAACGGCATTGTAGCGGGGACAGAAGCAATTATCCTCGATGCGCCCTGGCGGTGAGGGCAATGATACTCTATGGCGGTAAACCCCTTGCTCTTCGGGGATGCTAAGCCCGTGCGAAAAAAATCCGGCGTTGCAAAGCCGGAGATCCTCCCCATCCCAACTTTATACTTGACACCGATCGACAGTCAAGATATTATTTGTGTACCCAAAATCACAGACAACGGCGATTGTACGTAGAAACTACTGAGAGTTTAATTACGTAAACTAAATTATCGTAATTGTTAAAAAATCACAGTAGTTGATAGCTAAAATCATGATCTCAAATTTAGGTGCATCTAAATGGGACAGATAATTATTAACGAATTCCGGCGTGCTACTGGAGACATTACAGGTAACGAGTATGTAGAGTTACTGCTGACAGAAGATTTAACTGCAACTCAGCTTCAGAGCTATTTTGTCGGCGACTCAACTCTTCCAACAACAGCCAAATATTCAGCTTATCAATTTACGAATATGGCGAGTATTGCTCCTGTGTTTAAAGCAGGTACAATAATTGCGATCGGCGGTTCAACCGCCAATCAAGAGATTGCCTACAATCCTATACCGTTGGGAACAGATAACGATTGGAACATTCGATTGAGTCCCGAAGGTGGATTTTTGACAAAACTGCTCCCGGCGGGAAATTTTGATTGGAATTTGGCGGCTTCGGATGTTGTTTATGTTGATAATACTAGCACTACAAATCTCAATACAGTAGATGCGATCGCCTGGAGGACATCGGGAACACATGGAGCCTTTGGGAATGCAGCTAAGGTGCAAATTCCTGCACCTGGAAACGGGCGCAATGTCGAGTTTTCCAGCGCTATTGGCGGCGTCAACAGAACTGCTAATTATGCTGTCAACAGTCCCGGTTCCTTGGGTTTGCCCAATGGCGGAATTAACACGATTTATATTAATAGCCTCCGCAACCCGCAAGTCAATAGCGCTCCGACTTTGGCAAATTCTAATTTTAATAGACTTCTCCCCATTAATGAAGACATAGCCAACGCAGCTAACACAGGCTTTAGTATTTTTGCCATCACTAGCGAGTTAGGCGCTGATGCTAATGGCGATGCTTTGGGTGTCGCAGTCACCGCCGCAGACAATACTAACGGAAATTGGCAATTTTCAACTACTAGCAATACTTGGACAAATTTCGGCACAGTGTCGGAAAGTTCAGCAACAGTTATTGGCCCGACTCGTCTTTATAATGGCTTGCTTGGCAATACTCCCAACTCTCAAAATTGGCTGTCTTTGACTAACTTAAATCCTGCCACTCCCAGCGTTACTGCTTCAGAAATCTTTAGTGGGAATGGAGCTAATTTAAACAGCACTGCTGCCAATAGCATCTATGCTGGGTATACAAATAATCCTTCAAATCCGTCATTTCCTCGGCTCGATCGCA
>JBBSNU010000720.1:0-2465 GCA_038260455.1 Chroococcales cyanobacterium
ATTGGCAAATTTGAAAGGCGCTGTTCGGGATTGGCAGCTATACTTTCTAGTAAGGTTATAAAATGTCCGGCTATCCGTCGTGCAGTGCTAGCGTCAAACAAATCTTGGCTATACTCAAGCGTTCCATTAATACCCTCTAATCCTTCCTCCAGGTCAAGCGCTAAATCAAATCTCGCCGTTTTTCGTTCTATTTCCAAATTGGTCAACGTCATTCCTGGCAATTTTATCTGCGGCGTCCGAACATTTCGCAGAGAAAACAATACCTGAAATAGCGGATTATGACTTAAATCTCTTTCGTGGTATATGATTTCTACCAGTTTCTCGAAGGGCAAATCCTGGTGGTTATACGCGCCGAGAGCTACTTCTCGCACGCGACCTAGTAAATCTTTAAAAGTCGGGTTGCTCGACAGATTGGTGCGGAAAACTAAGGTGTTAGCAAATAAACCAATTAATTCCTCGATTTCGCGTCGGTTACGGTTAGCTATGGGGGAGCCGACTAAAATATCTTCTTGCCCGGTGTAGCGATAGAGCAATGTTTTAAACGCTGCCAGTAGGGTCATAAATAAAGTAGCTTTTTCCCGCTGGCTTAATTGGGCTATTTCCTCTGCGATTGCCTTGGGAATGGTGAATTTATGCACGGCACCTCGGAAGGTTTGTACTGCCAAGCGGGGGCGATCGGTTGGCAAATTTAATACCGGGAGATTGCCTCCAAGCTGTTTTTTCCAGTAAGCAAGCTGCGTCTCTAAAACTTCTCCCTGCAACCACTGGCGCTGCCAACTTGCAAAGTCTGCGTACTGTACCGACATTTCGGGAAGGGGAGAAGGTTTGCCAGTGCAAAAGGCTTGATAAAACGTGGCGAGTTCCTGGATGAATATTCCCATTGACCAGGCATCGGAAATGATGTGGTGCGTACTCAATAGCAGCACCCAGTTTGAATCGCTCAATTGCAGCAATTTGGCACGCAATAAGGGTGCTTGTGACAGGTCGAAAGCTTGCTTTGCTTCTGCGGCGATTAACCGTTCAACTTCGCGATCGCGTTCAGTTTCAGGAAGCGATCGCAAATCTATTTCTAAAATTTTCAATTCCAGATTTGAAGCGATCGCCTGAACGGGTTGCCCGTTTATTGTCTTAAAAGCCGTTCGCAAAACTTCATGACGCTTGACAAGTTCGTTGAGACTGCGATCGAGGGATCTCGCGTCGAGTGTTCCCATCAAACGCACGCCGGCGAGGATGTGATAGGTAAAGTTGCCTGGAGTTAGTTGCTCAAAAAACCACAACCGCTGTTGAGCAAACGACAGAGGAAAAGTGTTAGACTCTCGACTTTGAGGCAGAATTTGTGCTAGCGAAACGTTTTCTTTTTTATGGTTTAGTCGCTGCAACAGCAACTCGCGCTTTTCAGGAGAAAGAGCCGCGATGCGTTCGATTAAATCACTCATTTGCTGACTCCTTGTTGGGCGAGAATTTCTTGAATTTCTGCTTCTGACAGTTGATCGATGTCTGCTAACACCCTCGCTAGCATTTCACTGTCTGTTTGTTCGACTTGCTTTTGCGCGATCGCTACAGCAAAATCGGCGACAGTGGCCGACTCAAATAAACGGTGCAAAGGCAACTCGACCTGAAATGCTTGGCGCACTCTGGAAATTACTTTAGTTGCTAATAGGGAATGCCCTCCTAATTCAAAAAAGTTGTCGTAAATGCCGACTTTTTCAATTTTGAGAACTTCAGCCCAGATAGCGGCTAAAACTTCCTCGATATTTGTGCGAGGCGCGACAAAGTTTCCTGTCAACTCCGATCGCATTTCGTCAGGTGCGGGCAGCGCTCGTCGGTCTACTTTTCCGTTAGAAGTTAAAGGAAAACTTTTGAGTATCACAAAAGCAGAAGGCACCATGTACTCCGGCAATTTTGACGTTAAAAAATTGCGAATTTCCTTGTGGGTAGGTGCTTGTTTCTGCTCGGAAATCAAATAAGCCACGAGCCGCTTTTCACCAGCCACATCTTCCCGCGCCACCACTACAGCCTGTGCGATTTCTGGATACTGCCCTAACGCCGCTTCAATTTCTCCCAATTCAATGCGGAAACCCCGAATTTTTACTTGATTGTCAATTCGCCCGATAAATTCGATGTTTCCGTCTGGCAAATAACGCGCGCGATCGCCCGTTTTATAAAGACGTGTCTGCGCGTCAAATGGATTGCGAATAAATTTTTCTGCGGTTAATTCAGGGCTGTTAAGATATCCGCGCGCCAAATTATCACCGCCGATGTACAGTTCACCAGGTACGCCTATCGGCACCGACTGCAAGTAAGAATCCAAGATATAAATCTGAGTGTTGGCGATCGGAAGACCGAGTGGAACTGTGTCAAAATCGCACCCATTTTTATCAAATTCGACTTGATAAGTCAGGACACCTACAGTTGTTTCTGTTGGCCCGTAGTGATTGAAGACTGAGCAAGTGGGAGCAAGATTG
>JBBSNU010000721.1:0-2463 GCA_038260455.1 Chroococcales cyanobacterium
AGGTTTTGGTGATACCAGAGGAACCCTATTTTTTGAAATAATGAGGCTGATTGATACCGCTAAACCTCAAGCATTTATTTTTGAGAACGTGCGAGGACTTGTCAGCCACGACGGCGGCAGAACCCTCGAAACAATTAAACAGGAAATTACCAGTAGAGGTTACAGCTTCGATTGCTTTTTGCTCAACAGTTCTAACTTTAGCTTACCTCAGAAACGCGTCCGAGTTTACCTAGTCGGAATTTTAAATGCTTCGCCCCAATTTGACTTAGTTTCCGACTTAGGGCCAAAAGATTCCCATTCCTGCAACCACCAACAGCTATCGTTATTTTCCCCGTTAAGTAAACCGGTCACAGTTGCAGATATTTTGGAAGACAATCCAGACCCAAAATATGATTGTTCGCCAGATTTTGTCAAGGCATTGAAACAAATTGTTAACAATGATTTAAATCGCTTGCACGGAATGCGGTTGATTGACTATCGCGGCGGCAATTCGATTCATTCTTGGGAACTCGGTTTGCGAGGAAAATGCAGTTTAGATGAAATTGAGTTGATGAATCTTTTTATATTAAAAAGGCGAAATAAAAAATTTGGCTGTCACCAAGATGGTAAACTTTTAAGTAAAGAGCAAATTGCTACTTTTTTTGTTCGTCCCAATCTTGATGAAATTCTGGATTTGCTGGTTGCTAAGAAGTACCTACAGCGGAAAAATGATTTGTACAAGCCTGTGTCGGGTAATTTTTCCTTTGAAGTGTATAAATTTCTCGATCCGCAGAAGATTTCTGTAACGCTTGTTGCTAGTGATGCTAATAAATTAGGTGTTTATCACAACCACAGAGTCCGCCGAATTACTCCCCGCGAGGCGGCGCGCTTACAAGGTTTTTCCGATGGTTTTGTGTTGCATCCCAAGGATGATAAGGCTTACTATCAATTAGGTAATAGTGTGAGTATTAATGTGGTCAAGGCTGTGGCGAAAGAAGTTATGCAGAATGTTTTGTCTTCTATGAAACACAAAGTTAGTGCTTTTTGAATTGCCAAGGGTGGGCGAATTATATTGTGTCCGCACTACGAACTTTTTTGGGAAAGCGGACTGAAGTCCGCACTACGAACTTTTTTTTGGAAAGCGGACGGTCGTCCGCACTACGAACCTTTTTTGGAAAGCGGACGGTCGTCCGCACTACGAACCTTTTTTTGTTAGCGCGATCGCACGCGCATGATTTGATATTGTTTCCGATATCATTCACACTCTTCTCTCCCGAAGCCCAGGGATAAAGAGAGGCAGAGCCTCGGGATCTGCATTACCAGGCAGAGCCTGGTAACGAGCGAAAAAATCTAAAATCTAAAATCTAAAATCGACTGGCCCGATCGACAATTCGTCATCGCCCCGCCAAACTTGCTACCACCGCCACTAACTCAGCAGGATCGAGAGGCTTGGACAGGTGAAGTTGAAAACCCTGCCGCAGCGCCCGCACCCGTTCCTCTACCCTACCTGTCACCGTGAAGGCCACCGCAGGAATTTCCCTGTTCCCCGATCGCGATCGCACTTGCCGCAACAGAGTCTCTCCAGCTTCCCCCTGCATCTCGATATCGATCGCCAAAACATCTGGATTCATGCAGGAAATCACCTCTAAGGCTTCCATTACCGAGGTCGCGGTCTCCACCAAGGCTCCGCAATCTTCGAGCACTGTACGGGCAAACTCCAGGGAATCCCCGTCGCGATCGATCGCCAAAACTCGCACTCCCGAAAGGTTGCTGCTCACAAAAGACTCCATCTCAGCAGCTCGCGCCGGGGTTTCTCGAACCGCCAACTCCCCAAGCGCGGCCACAGAAACTCCGCCGTCGCCATCAAACTGTTTAATTGGCAATCTCACCAAAAACTTCGCTCCTTGTCCCGCACCGGCCGATTCGGCTTCCACTGTCCCCCCGTGCATCTCCACAAAATGGCGCACCAGAGCCAAACCCAAACCCAATCCGTTGTAAGGTCGCGCTGTAGAGCTGTCAGCTTGGCTGAAGCGATCGAAAACATAGGGCAAAAACGAGTTCGCAATCCCTTGTCCCGTGTCGCTGACCTCAATTTCCACGCTAGGGGGCGGCACATTTTCACTCGCAGTTAATTGCGCTTTTCCACCAGTGCTCTCCACTTTGTGCAGCGCCACCGTTACCTGTCCGCCGTCAGGAGTAAACTTAATCGCATTTGATAGCAAATTCCACGCCACCTGCTGCAAGCGGCCGGAATCGCCAAAAATCCGCCCCGCAGTTTCGTCGAAATCCGTCACGAGTTGAATATTTTTTGCCCTCCAAGCGGGGGCGAGAGCTTCGATCGCAGCCTCAACAGTCGAAATCAAATCCATCCACCGCAAATTCAGGAACAGTTTGCCGGTAATAATCTGCGACACGTCCAACAAATCCTCGATCAGAGTTGAGAGCGATCGCGTATTGCGGTCGATCGTTGAAAGAGCCCGAACC
>JBBSNU010000722.1:0-2462 GCA_038260455.1 Chroococcales cyanobacterium
CTCCAGAGAATTCATCGGTGCAGAAAACTCAACAATAGCTTCGGGAGCCGGAGTTTTATTCATATCCACCGAAACGATTTTTCCCACCGGCAAACCAGCAGGGAACAACTGACTGAAAGAAGAAGTTGAAACCACATCCCCAGGCTTGACATTGGGAACATTATCAAAAAACTCCATCACAGCCTGATTTCCGCCTTTCCCGCGCATAAAACCCATGTTGCGACTGCGAGTAATTCCCACACCCAATTGACTCGTAGGGTCGCTGATTAAAAGCACCAAGCTAGTATTAGGAGTAACGCTGACAACCCGCCCTACCAAACCCCCAGGGCCCATCACAGTAAAATCTGTTTTGATGCCATCATTACTACCGCGTCCCAAAGTAATTTGCTGCCACCAGTGGTCAGCGCTGCGGCCGACAATAGGAGCGACAATCCCTTGAGGTTTCTTAGCAGAAACATAACCTAAAAGCTCTTTTAGCTTTTCATTTTGAGCTTCCGATTCTAATAGTCGCGCTTGCAATTCTTGAGTGCGCGCCGAAATTAGTTGCTCTTGTCCCGAGCCGTTGGCTTGAAAAGGACGAGACACCCAATTGTAAACTTCAAACAGTGGAGCACCTTGTGTTTGTCTAACTCCCCAAGCCGCAGTTACAGCTAAACCTAAAAGAGCAATTGGTAGACGCAGATCCCACCACCTGCGGATTGTGTTCTTTAGCATAATCTCAGTAATGTAAAATTGTTATGTCAGGATTTTAGATTTTAGATGGCAGACCTATTTCTAAATCCAAAATCCCAAATTTGTTAACTACATATTGCGCGACGACTGCCCGCTGAAAACCCGTTCCAACTGTTTGTTTTCCAATACCCTACCAGTTCCCAAAACCACGCAGCACAGCGGATCTGCTGCCACGTGAGTGACAATTCCTGTTTCGTGACTGATCAGAGTATCTAAACCTTTCATCAGCGCCCCGCCGCCGGCCAGCATAATTCCCCTGTCAATAATATCTGCTGCTAATTCCGGGGGAGTGCGTTCCAAAGTACGCTTGACAGCTTCCACAATTACTGAAAGCGGTTCCGACATACTTTCGCGAATTTCTGGGCCTTTGATCGTAACAGTTCGCGGCAGACCTGAGAGCAAGTGCAAGCCCCGCACTTCCATAATTACATCGTCATCCTCTGGAGTTGGATATGCAGAACCAACCTGAATCTTAATTTCTTCAGCCGTGCGTTCGCCGATGACCAAATTGTGAACTTTTTTCATGTATTGGACGATCGCCTCGTTGAGTTCGTCACCGGCTACCCGCACAGACTCGCTGATCACCGTACCTTGCAAACTCAAAACCGCAACTTCCGTCGTACCCCCACCGATATCTATAATCATATTGCCAGTCGCCTCAGCCACAGGCAGTCCGGCCCCGATCGCAGCAGCGATAGGTTCATCAATTAACCGTACTTCTCTAGCACCAGCCTGAGTCGCCGCCTCAATGACAGCGCGCCTTTCCACACCGGTGACACCGCTGGGGATGCCAATAATGATCCGGGGCGAAACCAAGCTTCGGCCTTCGTGAACCCTGCGGATAAAAGTCTTGAGCATGAGTTCGGCAGTATCGAAGTCTGCGATTACCCCGTCGCGAAGCGGGCGCAGTGCTATGACATTCCCAGGCGTGCGCCCGAGCATTTTTTTAGCATCTTCTCCGACAGCCAGCGGTATTTTTAAGTCTTGGTCGATCGCCACTACAGACGGTTCTTGCAGAACAATACCTTTGCCGGATACATAAACGAGCGTGTTAGCAGTACCGAGGTCGATACCCATATCTCTAGATAAGGAAAATCGATTGAGAAGACCCACTGATTTGTACCCCCCCCAAACTAAAATACTAATGTGTGCAATAATGTTGTTACAAAAGTGTAACCGAGGTGGATTCTATTACGTTTTTCATTCTGAGTCTAGTCAGAAACGTACATTGTCGATCGCGAGTTGAGTGAAGACTCGCCAATCATCCACAATAAATATGTTCTGGTAAGTGGGTGTAAAATCAGGATGAAGCCCTGATTCGCGCTGTTACAAGTTAGGCTGGCAGACGATCGCGGGTCTAGGAGAGTTTAACTACACCACCAATCGAGCACATTCCCGAAAAAGTTTATGAGTCTTAATGTTGTGACTTTAGTAGGCCGCGTCGGCGGCGACCCGGACGTAAAATATTTTGAGTCGGGTACAGTTAAGTGCAAGTTGACGCTGGCAGTGAGAAGGCGATCGGCCAAAAGCGACGAACCAGACTGGTTTACTCTGGAAATCTGGGGCAAAACAGCCCAAATCGCTGCTGACTACGTTCGCAAAGGCGCTCAAATAGGGGTAACAGGCTCTTTGAAGTTCGATCGCTGGCAAGACCGCAGCACAGGAGCTAATCGCTCAATGCCTGTCATTAAAGTAGACCAGTTAGACTTGCTGGGTTCCAAACGGGACAA
>JBBSNU010000723.1:0-2456 GCA_038260455.1 Chroococcales cyanobacterium
AAAACCCGGCAATACTAGCTGAGTGCTGATTGTAGAACCCAAGTTAAAAGCTAACTTTTGAGATTGAATCACAATCATTATCCAGCGACTCTCAGGAAAAACAATCCAAACTTCCAAACAACCAGAATCTAAATACTCTTGTGCTTTCAGAAAAACATCTTCCGCCACATCAGTAGGAGAAACAATTTCCGCAATTAACAGCGGACTTTGAGGAAAAGTAGGAACATCGCCATATTCAGCAACAAGTTCAGCAGTCAAATAAGCAACATCAGGGCGACGCACTCGCCTGTCAGTGCGACAAGGAACTTCCGTATAAACTTCGCCACCTTGTCCGCTAGATATCTTGTAATTTCCCCAAGCACGATCTAGTCTAGATTGGATTCGACTGTGTTTTACTGTCATACCATTTTTCTCCGATATTTGCCCGTCCACCCATTCCATATCGTCGGGGGGATTAGCGATGAAGTCTTCTAGAGAAACATTTTCTGATAAAACGGCTGTCATTACCATAGCCATTTACTCCAATTTGCAGAATTCACTAATATTATATCATTCTTTGGCAATAGGTAATTGGTAATAGGTAATTGGTAATTGATAATTGGTAATTGGAACTAACCTATGCCCTATGCCCTATGCCCTATGCCCAATTTACTCAATATTAATTTGATTGGGAGGCTTAGGTTGATTCTGTTTGTCATCCTTCAAAGTTTTACGCCCAGAAGTAGCATAATCCTTGTAAAAATCTACAAACATCTTTGTCAACTGCTGCAAAGAAATTTGTTCCCCATTAATTTGAGCCTTTATATAAGCTTTAAGCACTTCAATGTAAGCCAAACCGAGGGCAAGGGTGAGAGTTGCCGCCGTTGCGCCAGAAATAGCCCCGCCCACAACAGTACCAGCACCAGGAATCATTTTAATCAAATTAGTAACAATACTTCTACCAACAGCAGTAACCCCGCCAGCACCGCTAATCGCAGACAGCATCGCCGAAACAAACCCCTTATCAAAGGGCATTCCAAAAATTACAGTAATATTAGCAATCATTGCCGTTTGCATCGCCATCAAAATCGGTGCATCAGCAAACGGTACAGGAGTCGCGCCAACAATCGCAGAACCCGCAACATAACCAGTTACATACTTAAACGCCATGTCAGATTTCAGCGCAACATTAGCAATTTGTTCTTTAACAAAAGCTTTTTGAGCTACTGCAGGTAGCAGTTGAAAAGTTGCATCAACCAACTTATCTAAACCGTGAGATTTTACTGTATAATCCTCATCAATTTCTTCCGGTTCAGCCATCACCGGGATAATTTGACTGACTGGCAAATTCATGTGTTCTAGTTGCTTAAAAAACTCGCTCGGCTTTTTAGATGTAGTCTGAGTTAGCACTAAAATCACTGGTACATCTTTGACTTCCATTTCTTTTAGCCAGCTTTCCTCCACAGATTCTATTCTATTGGCGCTGTGATTGATGCAGTACCAAATTACGTGAATATGTTCTTTTGGGTGCAGGAGTCTTTGGTCTTCAATTAGTTTAGCAACATTTAATTGAATAACTTTAATTTGTTCAGCGTTGAGTTCGAGTCCGGGAGTATCGTAGACTGTAATTGGGCAATTCGGTTTGGTATATTGGCGGATGCCTTGAGTTACGGGGCGGCCGACTCCGGTTTCTGCTAAGCGCTGGCGAAAAACCGAATTTATCAGGGTACTTTTGCCGACTCCGGTTTTGCCGATGACTAAAACATTGCACTGTCCCACTTGATTTTCAGCGTCTTTGAAAGCGTCGTAACTTTTGTTTAAAAGGTCGTCTAGGGAAAAGTCGTCTGACATGGCGGTTCGCTCCGATAATGGGATTAATCAGTATGTGTGTATCAATAATGCCCGCCGAATAGAATTCGGGGCTATACAAACGAAGTCCGCCTTCGCGGACTAAAAGAGTAAAGGTAGTAATTTAGCCCTATTTGGTATAATTTAATATTTTAAGCTAACAATTCATCGACGGCAATGTTAAAACCTGCGAGAATTTGTTGAGTGCTAACTGTTTCGCCCGCTCTAAATCCCAATATTTGATTTTGTGTCACCACGAATACTAAATGGCTTTCAGGAAAAACCAGCCAGACTTCCTGACAGCTAGATGCTAAATATTCCTGTGCTTTGAGAAAAACATCTTCAGCAATATCTGTGGGCGAAACTATCTCGGCAACTAAAGGGAAACTCTGCGGCAAAGTAGGAAGATCGCCGAATTGTGCGACTAATTCGGGTGTGAGATAAGCTACATCGGGACGGCGAACTTGTCGGTTTGTGCGGCAAGGTGATTCGGTATAAACTTCTCCTCCTTGGCCACTGGATATCTTGTAACTTTTCCACAAATAGCTCAGATTGGATTGAATTCGACCAGTTTTCAGTGTCATGTCATTTTTCTCTACGAGTTGTCTGTCCACCCATTCCATGTTGTC
>JBBSNU010000724.1:0-2431 GCA_038260455.1 Chroococcales cyanobacterium
AATAGTTACGACACTGCCGGGAGCAAGCTCGATTTGACTGACAGGTTTGAGGATGGGAGCGATAACAATCATAAGCTGAATTGAGAGCTAGTTGTTAAGTTTGTGCGAAATAAGAGTTTGTGGAGATATCCGTTGAGTGTAACACGGGGAAGGAGGGGAGATTTGCGATCGCACTTTCGACTACAATGCTCGAAAGGGCGATCGCACATTTAACACTTCAATCCAACCGAATTAACTTAACTAACAAACTCATGATTTCTCCCTGTTCCGGTGTAATGATGATGCGATTGTCGGGAATGGCGATGGGATGCGTCCAACGAGCAACTTCCGCGTAGCGCAATGCGTGGAGTTGGTGGATAGTGCGCCGTACTCCCAGCGGCGAACCGATGATGACGTGACGGATGGATTCGCGATTATCGGCCTCAAAGCTTTGGTTGGTTAAAACTTGGGGCGATACTTGGTTCGATGCGGAATCTTGCAGCATAGTTTTGACAAACAATTTTTGATAGGTTTGATGCTGTGTAACGGTAAAACCGCGTACAATAGCAAGTTGAAGAAAAGACAACAATTCCCCTACAGCACAAGTGGCTTAGCTGGTGCTGTCTAATCTCTATTGGCTTAAATCTAAACTAATTTAGGGTAGATGTCAATTGTTTTAGGTAAACTCTAAATAAATTAATATAACTTAACAAATAGCCTATGGGAATCTCAGAAAGAGCCGATCGATCGCCCTTAATGCGATTGAGAACTCAGCGGTTTATGACTCAAAAGCAGCTAGCAGAAGCACTTGGAGTTACGGAAGCGACGGTAAGCAACTGGGAATCGGGGCGATCTGTACCGAAGCTAACGCCTGTGCAATACAAGAGGTTGCTAGAGATTCTGCAAATTACCTCTGCTGAATTACCCGATCAATTTGGTTATCCCAGCGATGCTGATGGATAGAAAATGGAATATTATAATTGAGGCGTTTTATTTAAACGAACTTATTTGGTTTTCGGATAGTTTGTCCCATTGCGTAGACTCCATAGCCTTTGAATTGCTTATTCGTCTGCGTCGGACTCGGACTCTTCCTCTCCCTCATCCCATGTCGGTGTATAAGTTGAGTCTGGAGGCTGAGTTTCACCTAGTTCTATAGCTAGCGTTTTTCGATACTGTTCTGCTTCAGCAACCTTGGTAAATTTAATTTCCGCTTTTTTGACAGTTTTAGTTTGTTCGGCAATTTTTTCAAGTGCGGAGGTGATTTCATCTAATGTCACCTTGAAAAACTCCTTGCGCTGGTTAACCTTGTTCACGCTTTTATCTCGAAAATATTGATGCAATAAATTCTCAGTTTCTGGAACGTTTTCAGAAAAAATCATTGCATGAATGTCAAAGGGAAATGGAACAGACGCTCCACTTAATTCTTTAACGCGATCGTCGGGTTCCAGCCTTCGCGTCATCCCAATTTTATAAACATTCTCTCCAAAAGAACCAATATTTGAAATGACGTAGACATATCCTGCTTTAGTCACCTGAGCGCGAGAAATCGCTCTTGTTTGACTAGCAAGAGCCTCTTGAAGTTGTTGATTAATTTCTTGAAGTTTTCGCTCTAATTGTTCTCTCTGT
Source organism: Chroococcales cyanobacterium (assembly GCA_038260455.1). Lineage (GTDB taxonomy): Bacteria > Cyanobacteriota > Cyanobacteriia > Cyanobacteriales > Microcoleaceae > Microcoleus. The sequence continues at coordinate 1,606 of JBBSNU010000724.1, forward strand.
TGACCTGTAGCTTGTTCGATTTCTCGGCGAGCTTTTTCTAAAGCTTGTTCCCGACGTTTTACTTCTTGTTCCGCATCTTTTCTCGCTTTTTCTATCTCCCGGCGTTCTTTTTCTTCTTCGCGCATTTGCTCTCTGATTCTACGCTGTTCTTCAGCTTCCTCCTGTTTTTTCTCCAGAAACTCATGAGTCAAATATAGTTCTTCTAGTTTGAGATCGCGATAACTAGGCATGATTTGACAGCGATTAGTTTCTGAGAGCTTATTCAAGGTTTCAAAAGCTTTATTAATCCTGGTTTCTAATTTATTGGCATTGTTATATTTAACCTGAAGAATTGCAGCATCGCACTCGCCATTAAATGCTCTCAGTATTAGCGTCAGAAAGTCATCGGTCATTTTCTTACCTTTTTTCTGGCTGCCCTCTACTACCCAGGGTACATGACAGATAGCAGCAGTCTTATCTTTGAGCATTTTACTTTGTTGGCTTCTAATTTGGTCAAGTCGGCGCTTGTATTCTTCAGAACTGCCAAAGTTATACTGTGATTTATAAAATCCAAAAGATTGAACTGATTCTGATTCTTCAACCTCACTGAGTTTTTGCTGGAGGTTTCTAACTTTAGCCTTTAGTTTTTTTTGCTCGCTTGCAAGCTGGTCTAGTTCCCCTTGTTTAAGATTTATGTTAGAATCTAATTGCTTTTCAAAGTCCTCTTTGGAAAAAAGCGAATCATATTTACGTAAAAGCTTTTTATGTTTGGTTAGTTTCAGTTGCGTGTATGTCAATGCAGCAGCCAGAACTACTGCTGATAGTGCAAGGAGTGTAGATAACATAT
>JBBSNU010000725.1:0-2424 GCA_038260455.1 Chroococcales cyanobacterium
CTGATGCCATTAACACCGTAGAATTACTACGGAATGAGATTTATTCGGGAGATGAAAGTAAGCAGAAATTAGCCAAAGAATGGAATAAACTTTATCGAAGTATGGTGGAAGTTTGCATAGAACTAAAAAACTACACCGCAGCCATAGAATACGCCGAACGCAGCAAAGCCCGCAACTTAGTCGAACTCCTTGCCACCCGCGACCTCTACCCCAAAGGTGACATTCCCGAAACCGTTATCAACGAACTCTCGCGCCTGCGTCGAGAAATTGATGCCGAACAGCGACGAGTAGACATCGAACAGACAAATCGTAACAGCAACAGCGGCACGATATCGGGAGAACGCAGCCCCCAAATCGACAACCTACAAACCACCATTCGCGATCAATCCCATCTCACCCAATTGCGGCAACAACTAAATGAATTGATTGACCGCGAAATCAAACCCATTGACCCCGACTTCGCACTCACCCAAGAAGTTAAAGGCATCTCCTACAGCGAGATTCAATCCCTCACAGCAGAAAACACCGCTATCCTTCAGTGGTACATTACAAGCGACAGATTTCTTGCCTTCATCATCACCCCGGAATCACCAACTCCGATAGTCTGGCAATCTTCAAAAGCAGACTTTAAAGCCTTAGAAAATTGGTTCAACGAGTATCTGCAAGACTACCTAGAAAACAAAACTCAATGGCAGCAAAACCTAGCCTCCCGCCTCCAAAGTCTAGCTGATATTTTGCATCTCAACGATCTTCTGGGAAGAGTTCCCAAACAGTGCAGTCAACTAATTCTAATTCCCCATCGATTCCTGCACCTTTTTCCCCTTCACGCCTTGCCAGTTAGCCGTGAAACCTGGCAGCGGTTTAATTCAGAAACCCCATCTCCAGAACCCACTAATCCTTGCCTGCTAGATTGCTTCAAACAAGGTGTCCGCTACGCCCCCAGTTGCCAACTCCTGCAACAAGCACAAAGGCGAGAACGCCCTAATTTCACACACCTATTTGCCGTCCAAAATCCCACCAAAGACCTGGAATTTACCGATGTAGAAGTACAAGCAATCCGTCAGAATTTCCCACCAGAAAATCAAGATATTCTCATCCAAAATAATGCCCAAAAATCAGCCATAGACGACAGCCGCCTCAGCATCGCCCACTGCGCCCACTTTAGCTGTCACGGCTACTTTAACTTTCAGCAACCTTTGCTATCAGCATTGCTGCTAGCCGACAGCGAATTACTCCCGCCAGCGCCAGCAGAATCAAACCCCAACCGTTATCAACCCTTAAAAAATGGCAACATTCTCGACCTTGACAAATGCCTCACCTTAGCAGACATCTTTGCCCTCGACTTCCGAGAATGTCGCCTAGTAGTCCTCTCCGCCTGCGAAACCGGCATCAGCGACTTTAGCAGCATCAGCGATGAATATATCAGCTTACCTAGCGGTTTCCTCGTGGCCGGCAGTTCCAGTGTAGTACCGACACTTTGGGCTGTTAATGATTTGTCTACTTCATTGCTGATGATAGAATTTTATCAGAATCTCAAAGCCGGGTTAAGCGTCGCTCTTGCCCTCAATAATGCTCAACTTTGGCTGCGGGATGTTACAGTAGAAAAGTTACAACAGTGGACAAGCAAACTTTCGATACGTCCCTCCCTAAAAGAGGAGCTATACGTTATGCTTGATGAGTTAGACTCCACAGAACAACCACCTTTTCGATCGCCTTATCATTGGGCTGCATTTTGTGCAACTGGTCAGTAAAAATCAAATAATTATGCTGGAAAATAATCAGAAAAACATCAACGCATTCATACACCTCATCAAAAATCAGAAACCCCTGTTTTTGATAGATAATAGGCATGAAGACCTTAATCAAGCAAAAGATACTTTCCGAGAAACAGAGGATGAACTTTCTGATGATATCATTGAATGGTGTGCAAAGTACACCGACATTCAACAAGCATTACGCCAGACTCGCAAAGAGTTGTTTCCAGCAGAAACTAAATCTACAGACGGTAATCGCCTACCCGGAAGCACAAAAATAAATCCTCCACCAAAGTCTTCACCTCCCAAAGCTGCCAGAGAAACGCTATTAAATGCCATCCAAGAAAGTTTTCCCAACCAATCAAAATAGAAGACCCGGCGGTTGAAATAATAGCAACCGCCAAGGCGATGGGATAAATTGTAGGGTTCATACATTTTTATTTAGGGTGGGGTCTAATTAATCAAGAAAATCCCAAAATCCTGTAGGGGCGGGTTCACCAACCATCTATAAAACCGACAGAAAATCTCATAAACCCGCCCCATCCCCGCCATTATTCACATGAACATCTTACCGATAAATTCATGGTACATTTTGATTGTCTGTTGGGTGGGGGCGGGTTTACAATATTATTTGTTTTTGCCATATATTTTTGGTGAACCCGCCCCTACA
>JBBSNU010000726.1:0-2422 GCA_038260455.1 Chroococcales cyanobacterium
CACCGATTGAGGAAGAGATCCCCCAAAAGCAAGCGGCAGTAGTGAATCCAATTTTCTTGGGGCTAAATGATGTCGCTCTCGGTATCCGAGTCCGTTGATGTCTGCTCAACTAATACCGGGCTACGCGCTGCGATCGGGATCTGGACTCGATCGGGCAAAACTGGTAAAGTTCCTGCACCGGACTTATCGAGAGCTTTACCCCGATCGGGAATTGGGACATTTGTCTCAAACTGTCGAACAGTATTTTTCTAACCAGACGCCGCTTTGGTGGATAGAGTGCCTGAAAAACAGCCCCCAAGAGCAAGAAAGTTTGCCCCTGCTGCCCTCGCAGTATCTCAATCCCAAATCTGCAGCGCTAAATCCCCAATCGGTTATCGGATGTTTGTGGCTGGGAAATGCGATCGACCAAACCACTGGATCGCGCCACGGTCACATTTTTTTGCTATACATCGCGCCGGAACACCGCCGTCAGGGGCTCGGTGCAGCTTTAGTGATTCATGCTGAAAACTGGGCGCGTTCCAGGGGCGATCGGCAAATTGGTTTACAAGTTTTTCTGAGCAATCAGCCGGCTATGAATCTCTATCAAAAATTAGGCTATGAGAGCCATTCCATCTGGATGATCAAATCTCTTTGAAAGATGACTTTTGCTGGTTGGCCATCATGACTAAAGTCACGATCCATCCAAACTATCAGGTTGCTCGTTACCAAGAAGAGCCTCTGTTGACCTCGCCACTTCTGGAAACAGAGGAGTGTGGCAGATGTTTAATTTATTAAATTTTCGTTTCTAAGTAACAGCAGAGATATTTTTTGGTAGTAAGGATTTTAGGGGAGCATCTCTGTTTTGCAAAAAGCATTTTTTTTATTGTAGTGCGAGCGTCCCCGCTCGCGAGTGGTACAAGACGCCAGTCTGTTTTGCAAAAAGCATTTTTTTATTGAGCGTGCGAGCTTAAGAGCTCGCGAGTACAATACGCGAGCTCTTAAGCTCGCACTATAAATACCAAACACCAGATGCTCCCGATTTTAGACCTGATTCATCCCAATTATCAGGACTAAAGTCCTGACTACAAACTTAGGTAACAGCAGTTCGAGCTCTCATATGAGGAATTGAGCGATCGACCCCTCATATCGTTTCCGATAGCATCGGAATTATATATTTTAATCATTGATAGTGCGAGCGTCCCCGCTCGCGAAGTCGATCGCGAGCGGGGACGATCGCACTATATAATTCCAATGCTACCGGATTTGATATCAATCTAAAATCTAAAACTTGTACGCTCGCGAAGCGGAAGTATCTTAAATCTTAAATCTCAACTTCTCACATTTTTGGGAAAGGCTATATTTGTTTTCGGTAAGGTACTCCGCGCGCACCCTACAATTATTGAATGCTGAATGCTGGCTGCTGACTGAGTTGCACCCGGAGCATCCTCTGTGCGGTAAAGTTTTTTTATGAACAATAACGACTACCCCAACGCCCTTAATATTGAGACGGAACTGGAAAGCCCTTTGGATCAATTTGACGAATCCGAACCCCTGCTACCAGATCCAGAGGAAATGCTGCCTTTGCTGGAATCCCCGGAACCTCAGCACCGGATGATTGCGGCGCGGGCTTTTTGCGAACTGCAGGACGATCGCGCGATTTCGCATTTAATTAATTTGTTGAGAGACGGTTGCCCCTTGGTGCGGGTAAGCGCGTCCTATGCTTTGGGGCGAAATCCGAGTCCCGATGCTGTGGAACCGCTAATCGAGCAGCTTAACCGCGATTGGAACGGTTACGTTCGCAAAGGGGTAGTTTGGGCTCTGGGAAATTGCAGCGATCCCCGCGCTTTGCCATCTTTAATTGATGCTTTGAGGACTGATATTTCGGCGGTACGTTTGTGGGCGGCGAGTTCTCTGGGTCAAATGGCAAAAGTTGGTTACTATGTGGTGATTGCAGCGATTCCGCCGTTGATTGAATCGCTACGAGGAGATGCTGTGTCTGCTGTGCGAAGTAACTCGGCTTGGGCGATCGGGCAACTGGCGCGGGAATTGCCGAATAATGTAGTGTACGCTGGGGCGATCGACGCTCTGATTGAATCTTTAGAAGAAGATGCAGATATGGGCGTGCGGGAAGATGCGAAATCTTCCCTCTTGCGAGTCGGCGATCCGCGCGGTTTGCAGATAATTGAAGATTTAGAAATGGAAGGAATGTTATGATCGAATTCCCACAATTAAATACTGTTTATCAATTACCCCTTACCCGTTACCAATTATGATATTCATCAATCCCAAGACAGATTTTGGGTTCAAAAAAATCTTTGCATCGCCCCAGCACAAAGAAGTGTTGATTAGCTTCCTGAATGCCATGCTCTACAACGCAGAGCCGACTATTCAAGACTTAGAAATCATCGACCCCTACGCCGCACCAAGCATAACTGGTTTAAAA
>JBBSNU010000727.1:0-2409 GCA_038260455.1 Chroococcales cyanobacterium
AGTGTTGCGCGAAAAGAAGATAATTTTGCGATCGATCTAGAAGCAGCAAAAAGAGCGATCCTCTCCGAGGGCTGCGCTAACGCCCAAAATCAAAATCCCCCCGTGCGCGTCGTCTTTGTCGTCCATCCCAATTCCCCCACAGCCAATGCTTTGACACCAGACGAGGTGGATTGGTTGGAAAACTTGCCGCCCGATATTTTAGTAGTAATTGACGAAGCTTATTTTGAATTCAGCCAAAATACCTTAGCAGACAGATTGCACCAACACCAGAATTGGATAATTTTGCGAACATTTTCCAAAGCATTTCGACTAGCATCAATGAGAGTCGGATATGCGATCGCCCATCCCGAACTCACAGCCACCTTAGAAAAAATTCGCCTCCCCTACAACCTTCCCAGTTTCTCGCAAACTGCGGCAGAGTTTGCCCTAGCGCAACGGCAGTTATTGCTAGCAGTAATTCCCGAAATCATCGCCGAAAGAGCCAAATTAATTGCAGCGCTAACTCAGCATCAAAAATTGCAAGTTTGGCCAAGTGCGGCGAACTTCGTTTATCTGCGGGTGAAATCGGCTGAGGGCGAATCGTCAGAAAAGGCACACCAACAAATCATGCAGCAGCTAAAAGCTCCAGGTACTTTAATTAGGCACACAGGCGGAGGTTTGCGAATTACCGTGGGCACTCCCGACGAAAATCAGCGAACTTGCGATCGCATTGGTGCGATTTTAACTTAATACCATTTTTATAAAGATGTGCTGATGAAGTCTTAGCCCCCCCGAACTCGCGGGGGGGTTGGGGGAGGTAATATCTAGCGCTACTTTATGAAATTGGTATAACAAATTAGTTCGCAGCATCGGAATGCAAGTCCTCTCTCCTTTCCTGAAAACCCAAATCCGATGCTGCGAAGTTATCGCGGTTATTTTACCCGACAAAATATATGGCATTTTTAATTATCAATCTGTCGGGCCGCCCGAATCGTTTGGGGAAATACGCCTACTAAAAGTGCCAAAGCTTCATCGGGAATTTGTGCCACTGTTTCCCCATCAAAATATTGTTCAAACTGAGTTAAAATCATTTGTGCCCGTTCCAAGGCTACAGGCTTGGCCGTTAACTGTTCCGTTAACCGCACCCAATGCCGCCGAATTTCAAAAGCTTTCTGTTTTTCTTCGGGAGATTGAGGACAAATCAAACAAAAATCCCCCACCGGAATCGCCCGCACAGAATCAACATCAAAAGCACCGCAAACCGCAGCCCCCGGCCCGGCAAACTCTGCGTGAAAGCGTTTAATCAAAATTAGACCGTTGCGGCGACGGCAATCTACCATCAACAGCTTGCCGCTGTTGATTTCTGCGAGAATTTCAGAGGGGTTGGTGTACTCAGTCAAATCTGTGCCAAGGTTTCGATGTCGCAAGTCTGGGTCTACACAAAGGCAGATGCGGACAATACCGCTAGAGTTAAAATCAGAGCTGGATGAAATATCAAATCTGCGATCGTCCAGCGATCGAGATTATTCATTTAAACTTATAAATTAATACTGTCACAAGGTGGTAGCTTGAGCGCGATCGAATATCAAATGCAGGTAAAACAAGTAGTAGACACCCTGAAAGCGGATCTCCCGACGCTATTTGAGAAAGACATCTCCTACGACATCTACACAAAAGCCATCTATTTTCAAGATCCAGTAAACAAATTTAAAGGAAAAATCAACTATCGCATTATCTTTTGGACTTTGCGATTTCACGGGCAGCTATTTTTTAGCGAGATTTACTTTGACCTCCACGACGTAAGTCAGACAGCCCCTGATACTATTGTGGCAAATTGGACTGTGCGCGGGACACTGCGCGTACCCTGGAAAGCTCAGATTTTCTTTAACGGCTACTCTACCTACAAAATGGATCAGGACGGCTTAATTTACCAACATATCGACACTTGGGACAGAAAACCCGGAGAAATTTTAAAGCAGTTTTTGGGCAAGGGAACAGTTTTCTTCAAATAGTAGCAGGGGACTGCACGTAAACCGTAGGATTTTCCATCGTAAACACAATACCGTGGACTGAAAGAGATTTAGCAATTTGAACGCTTGCTAACTCTAGTAGGCGTTTACGCACCTCAACCGCATTATCCTGAGAGCCTAAAATTGCCAAACTCACCCTTAATCTTTTTCCCGAACCATCGGCGAGAGCAATATTTGTGCTGTTAGGATCGATTCCTGATAGGAAAGTAATTTTTTCCATGATAGCTTGCTGCACTAGGGCATATTCTCGTTCTCCTAAAGCACTTGCAAAGTCCATATACAGTAACACCATAATTTTTTTGGCAAGAGTAACGTTTTCAATTTCTACACTGACTAAGATAGAATTGGGCATCACAATAATTGTACCCGTACCGAGGGAACGAATTTTTGTCGATCGCAA
>JBBSNU010000728.1:0-2368 GCA_038260455.1 Chroococcales cyanobacterium
GATTAAAATTCGGGTGGGATTTAGTAATTGTCGTGCGTCCGATCGCACAAGAGTGCAATTATGCAGAAATTCTGCAAGAATTAGAGCAGTTGTTGGTAGAAGCCGAGGTACTAGATGGGAATTCGAGAGGAAGTATATTATGAAGGCGGCCCCGCACCTGGAGACTTGATCATCAACTTGCTCCTGGGGCTGACTGTCGTGGGAATCCCCCTCGCAGTAGGAGCAATTGTCAGGGCTCTGTGGCTGCGCTACCGGATCACCAGCCGCCGTGTCTCCGTAACTAGCGGTTGGATGGGGCGCGATCGCATAGATGTTATCTACTCCGATATAGTCAAAATGGTCACAGTACCTCGCGGTTTCGGGAGTTACGGAGACATGGTGCTGACAATGAAAAATGGCGGCCGCTTAGAATTGCGATCGATTCCGAAATTCCGAGCCATGTATGATTACATTAACGAAAAACTGCCCGCAGCCGCTCAAAAAGCCAATGCGGCTAAAACTAAATAACCGCAACGCTTTCACCCTAGTTTGAAGCCCAAATTAGTCTATTTTCGCATTTGCAGATTCTTCGACGACGCAAGTGAACAAGTTTGAAATTTGAGATTTATTTGCTGCCGATGAATCTGGAATGTTGAACAAAAGTCTAAAATTAGGGGCTGCTAACGACAGAAGTCGGGCGCTTGTGTCCGTTTGTTGGGTGAAGTCAAGGCGAGTATTAGCCAATTGATTACAAAAACCTGCGGGCCGGGCGGTCGATCGACAGGCAATGTCCTAAGATATAGACAAAAGCCTAAAAAGTGAGACGGCCCGCCTTCAGCGGGTAAAAATAGTTCTCAACAGCAAACAAAGAGCAGCTAAATTAACTCAAAGCGAATGGATTTTGGTATCTCGTTTCTCTCCAACAACCTAATGCTGCCGATCCTAGATTTTTTCTACGGGATCGTGCCAAGCTACGGTTTAGCGATCGTAGCTCTGACGCTCGTGATTCGCTTTGCTCTTTATCCTCTCAACGCAGGCTCTCTTCGCAATATGCGACGAATGAAAGTAGCCCAGCCGTTGATGAAAGAGCGAGTAGATCAAATTCAAAAACTCTATAAAGACAATCCTACTAAACAGCAGGAGGAAATGAGCCAAGTCTACAAAGAATTTGGCAACCCTCTAGCAGGATGTTTCCCATTAGTTCTGCAAATGCCAGTGCTGTTTGCACTTTTTGCAACGCTCAGGGGTTCGCCATTTTCTGACATAAATTACAACGTCAACGTTCAAATTGTCCCGAAAGAACAAATCGAAACTGTTCAACCGCAAGCTTTTGCTACACCGCCCCAAAATATTTACTTCACAGGTACTTTTCACGCTCCAATTGTGGGTGTGATTCCAGGCGGCAATAAACTCGCAGTCGGCGACACAACCAAAATAAATTTTCAAACCTCAGAGGGCAAAGCTCTTCAAAGCATAGCGGCAGAAAATAAAACCGAAATAGACCTTGAACCCCGCTGGAAAATTATCAAAGGCGAAGAACTCGTCAACGTAGACGAACAGGGCAACATCACAGCCTTAGCGCCCGGTGAAATCACTGTTGAAGGCATAATCCCCGGATTGGCTGCCAACAAAGGATTCCTGTTTATTGAAGCTCTAGGCCGCGTTGGCGCGATCGACCCAGATGGTAAAATCCACTGGGATATTTTGGTGATGATCCTCGGATTCGGCATTAGTTTGTACATCAACCAAACTCTTTCGGGACAAGCACAAGGGCCAAACGACAACCCCCAACAGGCGACAGTCAACAAACTAACGCCAGTCATATTTTCGGGGATGTTTTTGTTCTTCCCGCTGCCCGCTGGCGTGTTGATGTATATGCTGATTGCTAACATCTTCCAAACAGTTCAAGCGTTTATTTTGTCCAAAGAACCGCTGCCGGAAAATCTCCAAAAAATAATGGACGAAGCAGAGGCGAAAACTCAAAAAGAACAGGGATTAGATGCACTTCCCTTTGAACCAAAGCGTTCTAAGAAAAAGGCTTGATTTTAACAAAAATGAAAGACTCTCAAATGCAGCGCGGACAGGAATGGTTAGAAGAATTGCTAAAACTGTCCGCAATTCCTTCAACAGTGGTATGCGAACAACAAGAAGATTGCTATTGGATGACCATAGATCAAAGCAATCTGACTCCAGAACAAGTTGCAATCTTAGTCGGGCCTGACGGTGATTCACTAGATGCGATTCAGTACCTCTGCAACGCGATTGCGAACATAGGTAACGAATCAGAAGAGTCCATTCCTTATACGGTGGAACTCAATGGCTATCGCATCCGCCGCCAAGAGGAATTGCGCTCGATGGCTGAGTATGCAGCAGATCAAGCGCGATCGAC
>JBBSNU010000729.1:0-2360 GCA_038260455.1 Chroococcales cyanobacterium
ATTTACGATATCGTCGCTCACTCTCAAGACCTAATTGACAGCAATATCGAGTTGCTGCTGGCGGACAAACAATTCAGAATCGGCGAAGTTCTCTATCGTCGCCGAGACAGTTCCTGCGTGGACGTAGAAGTCAGCGCCAGCGTGATTTCCTACGGCGGCCGCGAGATTATTTGTACAGTTGTCCGCGACATTACCGAGCGCAAACAAGCCGAAGCCGAACTGCGAGCCTCCGAAGAACGCTACAGACTTTTGTTTAAAAACAACCCCCATCCGATGTGGGTTTACGACTTAGAAACCCTCGAATTTATAGCCGTAAATCAAGCTGCTATCCACCATTACGGCTACACTCGCGAAGAATTTCTCGACATGACCGTTGCCGACATTTGTCCTCCCCAAGAACTGCCAAGATTGCTACAAAATATATCCCAAGTAGATGCCGATATTGACTTGGCGAGCCTGTGGCAGCACCAGAAACAAGACGGCACAATTATTGACGTACAAATTACTTCTTATGCCCTGATATTTGATAGCAAAAATGCTGAATTAGTCCTAGCTCACGACGTGACCGACCGCTTGCAAGCCGAGGCAGAACTGTACAAAGCAAAGGAAGCAGCAGAAGCAGCTAATTTGGCTAAAAGTCAGTTTTTAGCTAACATGAGCCACGAACTGCGAACTCCTCTAAATGCAATTATCGGTTACTGCGAAATTCTGCAAGAAGATGCTTTAGATTTTGGCGCAGAAAATTTTATTTCTGATTTAACAAGAATTCACAATGCAGGCAGTCATTTACTGGGATTGATTAATGATATTCTGGACTTATCGAAGATAGAAGCCGGCCACGCGGAACTTGAATTGACAACTTTTGACCTGTCCGACGCAGTTCAAGATGTAGCTAAAACTGTTCAACCGCTATTTTTGCGAAACACCAATCGTTTGAATGTTGAGTGTCCTAATGATATTGGCGAATTGCATTCCGATAAAATTAAGTTTACTCAAATTTTGTTTAACTTGCTCAGCAACGCCGCTAAGTTTACCGAAAGAGGGACTATTACACTAAGCGTGGAAAAAATTAAAAATGATGAGAATAGTTGGGATGCTGAACAGTTTATTTTTAAGTGTACGGATACGGGAATTGGGATGAATCCCGAACAGCTACAAAAGTTATTTCAACCTTTTACACAAGCTGATGCTTCGACTACTCGCAAGTACGGAGGTACGGGTTTGGGTTTGGCAATAGCGCAGAAATACTCTGAGATGTTGGGGGGAGAAATTACGGTGAATAGCGAGTTTGGCAAGGGTTCAACTTTTACTCTCATATTGCCGGCATAGCTAGAATGTAGCCTTTCTCAAAAAAGTGAAAAGTCTGTCGATTTTAGATTTTAGATTTTAGATTTTAGATTTGGGGATTGAGAGATTGAGGGATTGAGGGATTGAGATATCGATACCTCATCTTTCGCTCGAACTGCTAGATCATGTCATATTATATCCTGTACATTATAACACAATACGGTTCACTTAAGATTGTCATTGCGAGGAACGAAGCAATCGCAGTATTTATTTTTCATAACTTTTTACCGCCTGGATCATCTTAAGTAAACCGTATTGGATTATAACAAAAACGGTTCGTAGTGCGGACTTTAGTCCGCTCTTGAATTGCGGACTGAAGTCCGCACTACGAACCATGTTAATACTCAATACCAGCTTGAGCTTTAATCCCTTGTTCTCGGAATGGATGCTTGATTAAAGTCATTTCAGTAACCAAATCTGCCCGTTCAATTAATTCGGGTGGCGCGCCTCTACCTGTTAAAATAACATGAGTTTCTTCAGGTTTTTGTTCTAAGCCGGAGAGAACTTGATCGACTTGCAAATAATCCAGTTTTAATGCTATATTAACTTCATCTAGCAGCACTAATTTAAATTCAGGATTGCAGATAAAAGTTAAGGCCTTTTCCCAGGCTTTTTGAGCGGTTTCGATATCTCGATCGCGGTCTTGCGTATCCCAGGTAAAACCTTCACCCATTGCATGAAATTCTAGCTGTTTTTCCCACATTTCAAAAACGGCTTTTTCTGCGGGTTCCCAAGCTCCTTTGATAAATTGTACTATGGCGACACGGTATCCGTGACCGAGCGATCGCACAACCATACCCAAAGCAGCCGTAGTTTTGCCTTTACCGTTACCAGTATTGACAATTATCAAACCTTTGTCTTTAGCAGCGCTAGCAATTCGCTGCGCCTGGACTTCTTGGCGGCGCTGCATTTTCTGTTTGTGCTGTTCGGCTGTTAAACCAGTGGTTGTAGTTGTTTCTGTATTGGTTTCCATGAGATTTCTTTTTTAACCGCAGATTAACGCAAATAAACGC
>JBBSNU010000730.1:0-2350 GCA_038260455.1 Chroococcales cyanobacterium
AAATCGGATGGCTCTCCAGGCTGGCAGACGTTATGGCGTGGTTGGGCGAGATTGCAAGATATGTGTTGGGCTGCCCAATTAGCAGCCCAACAATTTTGAAAATTTGGGTTCCAGGAGATGTGGGTAATGACAAGGTTTAAAGCCTCCCCCTTATAGCGTCCAAGGAAAAATTAATTTCCCTCACAGACAATCTCCTCGCGCGATCGCCCGCAGTAACTGTTCCAGCTCAGCGGTAAACTGTTGAACGTACCGAATTGTGACGCCCGACAGCGATCGACCGCCATCGGGCGCAGAGCAATCATACTCGCATCATTTTATACCGCCGACAGGCCTATTTCCAACATCGGTTTAACAGCAGGCAGCGTCGGGATTTCTGGTTAAAAAGCCTTTGGTGTCTCGCTAGCACTCGATGCTTCCGCGTCTGTCCCGGCCGAGCGGTATCCGTAGAAATCTATCCGGTAGTCTACAATTTTGACACCAGTTTGCTGTTGAATTTGTTCGATCAACTCGATCGGCAATTCCACATGAACGTCGAGAATCTGAGCCGTATCCAGACAGTTGACATGAGAGTGAGAGTCGCTGACATTTCCGTACAAGCGTCCCTCCGATCGTTCTATGCACTCAATAATCCCTTCTCTCGAAAGGGCTTCCAGATTTTGATAAACAGAAGTATGACCGATCGAATGTGCTTGTCGGTTCAGGCGATCGTAAATTTCTCGAGCCGATAGGTGTTCTTTTGCATCCCACAAAAGCTCTAGAATAAATCGACGCTGGCGGCTCAAGCGCATTCCCACCGCCTGACAGCGGTTTAAAGCATCTTCTAATGAACGAATTGGTTTCACAGCTACCGCCTTCTAGAGCCTGCTCGATGTTTAATTCTGGTACAATACTGCACGCCGATCGTATCTCTAAATTCTAACGCAGGGTTGCCCAACAGTAGAAGATAGAGGGCAAAAATCAAAAATCCGTAAATCTTCAATCCCCCTATCCACTAACCGTTGCCACACTAGACCAGAGTTGCACTCAATCGCTTTCAATTATTGAACTATCTGCCTCGTCGGTGTTTGTACGCTGGAAATCTGCGGTTAACAGATCGAATACTTGTGCAACTCAAGTCTATTAGCCTGCTGTCAGCACGCAACAGAAAATTTCCGCCTCAAAAATATTGCTTTGACCCTATTTTCTACTGCAACAACTCCAAAACTCCAACTCCTACTTCGAGGATTTGATAGCGTTAACCAGTAACTTGGCGATTTCCGAAAGTTGCTTTTTGTTGAAAGTTTTGAGCAAAAGTCTTACTACCGCCTTCGGTTCGGCGGGAAGAGCTACTTCCTTCGATGCCGGTGGTGCTGCGGTTGCCGGGGCGCTTGCTTCTACAGTTTTTGGGCTTGATACCAAAAGTAGCAAATTTTTACTCGGAGCGATCGTCTTAACTTTCCCTCCTTGCACCAAATCCCCAGCCTCCTTGAGTTCTTTGATAATCAACGGAGCTAAGACTTTATAAGAGTTTTTGGGATTAACGATCGCCCCTCTAGCTATTTTCACTAAATTTTGCCAAGTCTCAATTTTACCTCCCAACTTATACAGGCGAACGCACACAGTCGCCAACTGCTCGCGACTAGCAGCCGATTCTTTCTGTTTGAACCCCTGCAACATTTCTTTAAGTAAAACCATCACTTCCGCAGCAAAATTCGCCGGCACACCGCCCGCTGTTTTAGCTGCCCCGGCCCCGCGAGCCACCGCAGCAGCAGCCGGAACTTTACCCGCCGCCAAGTTTTTGAGATGAGTTTCCAGTTGAGCAAAAACTGGCATCACCTGTTGAACGAGTTTTTCTCCCTCTTCATTCCTCAAACCAAAAGGCCCTTCCAGTCGCGCCAGCAAATCTTTAAGCGTATCAACTCCCTTTAAAAATAGGGATTCTGCCGTTTGGTCAACCTGCTTGACGGGCCCGTCCTTGAGTACCTTAAAACAATCTTCCAAGCGGTGAGCGGTTGTTTTGATACTATCCAAACCGAGCATCGCCGCCCCTCCTTTGACGGAATGGGCGGCTCGGAACATCTCTTGAACGCTTTCGGGGTCTTTCATCGTGGACTTCAAATCCACTAAACCATTTTCTAGAGTATCGAGGTGCTCCTTAGCCTCCTCGATAAACAAACGCATAATTCGGTCTTGCTGATCTGACACGACAGTTCTCCTAACAATCTCAGCCCCCCTCCAGAAAGCACCCTCTTCGCGGGAGGAAACAGGACTCCTGCCAAAAGTCAGAAGCTTCCATGCAAAATATTCTAGCCTGCCTCAGCTAGCAGGCTCAAAATACTGTTGTCGGGCCAGTCCGATCTCTAAAACTGGT
>JBBSNU010000731.1:0-2344 GCA_038260455.1 Chroococcales cyanobacterium
GGATTTGTCAATGTCAGTTTTATTCGGATTTTTCGCTGGTTTAGAATTCTCCGACTCATCCGCTTTCTGGAATTGAAAAATTCGGTTTTTCGCATCAGCACCGAAGATGGGGTGATTTTTTCCCGGATTGTGTTTACTTTGCTGGCGATAATTTTTGTTTATTCTGGTTTGATTTATCAAGTCGAACATTCGGAAAATCCCGCAGCTTTTGGGACTTTTTTGGATGCTGTTTATTTCTCGGTTGTCACGATGACGACGGTGGGATTTGGCGATGTTACTCCAATTTCAGAATCCGGCCGTTTTCTGACTATTTTGATGATTTTGACGGGAATTGCTCTGATTCCTTGGCAATTGGGGGATTTGATTAAACAGTTAGTTAAAAGTGCTAATCAAGTAGAGATTGTTTGTAAGGGTTGCGGTTGGTTAGTACATGATGCTAATGCTAAATTCTGTAAAATGTGCGGCACTCAGTTGGATAAATGATCTCATATCAATTCCGGTTATACCGGAATGATATAGAGGAGACGGCAGTGCCGTGTCCCTACCCAAAATAACATTGTAGGGACACGGCACTGCCGTCTCCTGATTTTGGCTGCTAACAATTCCGATGCAACCGGAAACGATATCATTCAGTCATTGCCAATTCTAAAATCTAAAATCTAAAATCTAAAACTTGTACTGAGCGAAGTCGAAGAATCTAAAATCTAAAATTGTATTATGCTAAGGGTAACAAGATTTCAAATTCGGTGCCGGTTCCTAATTCCGATCGCATTCTGAATGCGCCGCCGTGTTTGCCCGTCACGATTTGATAGCTAACTGCTAAGCTGGTTTCTTTGAGGGCGCGTTTTTCGGTAGAGAATGATTCTATGATTTTTTTGTACTTGCTAGGTGACATTCCAGGGCCGTTATCTGCTATGCGAATCGAAACCCAGCGATCGTGAAGTTTGTTCAAGTCGCTCGCGGGTGGGGGACAGCAGACTTCAGTTATAATTTCAATTTGAGGCTGGCGATCGCCGTCTCTGATTCCTCCACCATTGAACTCCTTCGCCAATTCTTGACCGACTGCTTCGTTAATTAATGTATGAATAGCATTGGTCAAGATATTCATAAATACTTGGTTTAGCTGTCCTGCATAGCACGGCACTGGCGGCAGGTAGCCGTAGTTTTTCACTACTTTGATTTCCCTGGTCAAACGACTTTTGAGCAGCAAGAGTATGCTGTCTATATTGGCGTGCAAATCGGTCGGTTTGGGATAAATATCGTCGATGTGGCAGAAGTTTTGCAAACTGGTTGCTAACTTACTCAAACGTTCGGCTCCGGCCTTGATGCTGGCCACAGTTCGCAGGAAATCGTTTTGCAAAAAGTCATAGTCGATCTTTTCTTTGATCCGTGCTATTTCCGGCGGTTGTTCGGTACAGTGCGCGTCGTAAACTGAGAGCAACTCCATCAAGTTTTTGCTGTAGTCGCTGACGTAGGTTAAATTCCCCCAAATAAAGCCCACCGGATCTAAAATTTCGTGGGCGACTCCGTTGACTAAACGCCCTAAACTAGCCATTTTTTCGCTTTGAATCATTTGAGTTTGGGCTCTTTCGTAGCGGACTTGAGTTTCTATGCCGCGAATTTGCCAGTAGGCGATGTTTAGTGCGTGAGGGTCTAAGAGTCGGTAAGATTGGGAGTCTATTTGGACGACGATTGGTTCTGACTGCAATTCGGGCGATCGGCGCAAAGCTTGTGGAGCTCCTGTCAAAATGGTTGTACTCTCTGCGAGCAATAATATTTCGACGCGAGCGTAACTGTAGAGCACTTTCAGCGGCAGGTGCAAAAATAGCTCGGGGCCTTGGGGTTTGAGCAGATATTCCAGCAGTTGTCTGCGGGAGATCATGCCCGCAAACTCTCCTGCTTCGAGCAAGACAACTCCCGGCACCAGGGGATGCTGTTCAAAGATTTCGGCAACGGCCACGGCCAAGCAGCTCGATTTTACCTGAAATTCATACAGGGGCAAATCCCAAAGGGTAGACTCTAGGGAAAGGTCTTGATGGCTGCCTTCGGAAAGTGAAGGGCTTTGTAGTTTGGAACTGAATGTATTTGCCACTGGAACTTTTAATTGCCGAAACGCTGGAACAGTAAAAAAATGAGAACCCACTACTAAGCTAGCCTATCATTTGACCGCAGCAGCGAACCAGAAAACTGTTTTTGAGTTAATCATGTTTTGCGAACTATTGGCAGGAGAATTTCAAATTTGGTGTTCTGGCCTGGTTGCGATCGCAAGAAAAGTTGGCCGCCGTGCTTTTCTGTGACGATTTGATGGCAGATAGCCAGCCCCATACCGCTGCCTTTGCCTGCC
>JBBSNU010000732.1:0-2343 GCA_038260455.1 Chroococcales cyanobacterium
AAAGTCACTGGACTTTGTTGATTGTCACTCACGATGCTAGCGATTTGTTGGGCGTTGCTGATAAATTTTGGACTTTGGATCGTGGGGATTTGCAGGAGGTCGATCGGGCTAAGTTAGAAGCTAAGGAAACGAGTTTTGTGAGTCATTAGTCAGTAGTCAGAAGTGCGAGCGTCCCCGCTCGCGAACATTAGTCAGAAGTCAGAAGTGCGAGCGTCCCCGCTCGCGAACATTAGTCAGAAGTCAGAAGTGCGAGCGTCCCCGCTCGCGAACCTTAGTCATTAGTTCTTTCGATAGTTATTATAAAATGAACCAGACGGAAATTATGATGTTGCCGGAAATGAATGAATTGTGGCAACAAACGCTGAATTGGCAGCCGGATGAGTCGCAGCAGCAACAATTTCAGCGGCTTTACGAGTTGATTGTTGAGGGCAATCGTTCCTTGAATTTAACTCGAATTACTGAGCCTGTTGAGTTTTGGGAAAAACATTTGTGGGATTCTCTGCGGGGAATTGCGAGACTGTTGCCACCTCATCACAATTCGGCAGAAAATGCCAATTTGCCCGCTGAATCGGTGTTGAAAGCGATTGATATTGGGACTGGTGGCGGTTTTCCGGGTTTGCCGATCGCGATCGCCCTGCCGGATTTATCTGTCACCTTGCTCGATTCTACTCGCAAGAAAATCACTTTCTTGGACACGGTTTTGCCGTCTTTAGGGATAGAAAATGCGGTGACTTTGCTGGGTAGAGCCGATGAAATTGCCCGACAGTTGCCGCATAAACAAGCTTACGATTTAGCCCTTCTGAGAGCTGTTGGAGCAGCTTCTCTGTGTGCTAAATGCGCCCTGCCACTGCTGAAAAATAACGGTTTGGCTGTACTTTACCGGGGAAATTGGACGGTGGAGGAAGAGACGGAGTTGCAAAGTGCGATCGAGCGTTTGGGCGGCACACTTGAGTCAGTTGAATCATTCACAACGCCGACGAGTCAGGGCGCGCGCCACTGCGTTTACTTGCGGAAAACTGTACAGCAGTTCGATCGCCCTACTCGCTAGCTAGAGAACGTTTATATGGGCGGGATTGATATCAAGTGATGTTTTTATTTTAGAGATAATACCAATTTCATAAAGTAGCGCTAGATATTACCCCCCCAACCCCCCCTTACTAAGGGGGGGCTAAGACTTCATCAGCACATCTTTAGAAAAATGGTATAACAAAGTGTGTAATTGCGATCACAGCTACACACTTTGCGAAACTAACCGATCGCCTTTTCGTAGCGCTTGTTAACTTCCGTCCAATTAACCACATTCCACCACGCTTTCAAGTAGTCGGCGCGGAGGTTTTGATACTTGAGATAATAAGCGTGTTCCCAAACATCATTGCCCATGATTGGATAGTTGCCCTCCATGAAAGGAGTGTCTTGATTGGCAGTAGTTGCAATTTCTAGTTTGCCTGCTTTGTTGCGAACCAGCCAAACCCAACCGCTGCCAAAACGCTTAGTTCCAGCCTCATTAAATTTGGCTTGAAAATCGCTAACACTGCCGAAATCTTGCTTAATTGCTGTGGCAATTGCTCCTGTGGGTTCGCCGCCGCCTTTGGGACTCATGATTTCCCAAAACATAGTGTGATTGAGGTGTCCGCCGCCGTTATTGCGAACGGTTGTGCGAATATCTTCCGGCACTTTGCTCAAATCTTTGAGCATATTTTCCGCACTAATGTTTTTAAGTTCCGGGTGTTTGCTGACAGCTTCGTTGAGGTTTTTAACGTAGGCGGCGTGATGTTTGTCGTGGTGAAACTGCATTGTCCGCGCGTCGATGTGCGGTTCTAAAGCGTTGTATTCGTAAGGCAGAGGCGGCAGTGTAAAAGGCCCGGGAGTTTGAGCTATTTTTGTATCTTTGGGCGCTGAACTTGCTTGCACTACATTATTTCCTGATGCTTGGCAAGCACCTGCGGTAAGAGCTCCGACGCTAGCTGTCAGCAAATACAAGAAATCTCGGCGTTTGAGAGTCATAAAAGATACCTAAGTAGATTATTAACTGTTCGCTCTCAGATTAAAGCAAAATGGGAGGGAGTTGGGAAAAAAAAGTTTTATCGCCCGAATGGATGAGACGGATGGGCGATGGTTGTGAGAGTTTTTTAAGTATACGCTAATTGTGTGCGCCTGAGTAAAACTCATGTGTTCCGGTTAACTAACCCGATTTCTTTGTTGAAACCGGGTTTTTTTTTGATTATTCTTGGGAAAGACGCTGCACGGATTCGCCTCCAAAAAGCCGATCGGCTGCTTGGAGAATACCGGGAATTTTGGCAGCGTGGGGGCTGTGGGCGAGACAGCGGCGCAAGTCTAATTCAT
>JBBSNU010000733.1:0-2308 GCA_038260455.1 Chroococcales cyanobacterium
GGAGAATACGCGATGGTGAAAGCCGCCGCCCTCAACGGTTGGATTGATGAAGAAAGAGTAGTGATGGAAACCTTGACAGGATTTAAGCGTGCTGGTGCTGATTTGATCTTGACTTATCACGCCAAAGATGCGGCCCGCTGGTTGCAAAACTGAGCCCCACCTGATGCCCCAATACGTTTGGAGTCGGAATACCAGGCGGTTGAAACCGCGTCTATACAAACAAAACCCACTCCAAGCGGGTTGAACACAAGGAGGTCAAAATTACGCGGACTTCTTCAGTCCGCGTCGGCGGACTTCGCTTGAGAAGAAGCGGTTTCAACCGCCGTCCGACTTTTTTTTACAAGATTTACACAAAACAGTATTAATAATCACTGAAATTAGTTAGAGAATATGTATGAATAACAATAGTTTTGTAAATCGGGAATTCAATCGTCGATCGTTCCCAAGCAAAATCAACTATACCGGTTAAGACAGTAAAAGTAACAGAGTTTAGATAAAACTTAAAGGCACATTGAGCATGACATCAACCAGTAGGGATTCCAGTCACATTCAATTTTGCATAGAGCGCGATCGCGCGGACATCGTACAAATCCAAGAACTATTTAAAGCAGCAGCCTTTTGGGCGAGGGAACGCAAGATAGAAGATTGGGAAATTGCGATCGCCAATAGCGAACCAGTGGTAACAGTTTGGGATGAATCGCGGGCGATCGGCTTTGCTAGAGCCACATCCGACGGCATCTATCGAGCCACCATTTGGGATGTCGCCATTCACCCAGATTACCAAGGTGCAGGACTCGGCCGCCAATTAGTCCAAACCGTCTTGAGTCACCCTCGGATGTGCCGAGTAGAGCGAGTTTACTTGATGACAACCTACAAACAAAGCTTCTACGAGCGCATCGGTTTTCAGCACAACGCCAGCACCACAATGGTACTTGAAAATCAGCTTCTAGACGAGAATATCGAATTAGAAATTAGCAAGGGCGAATTGCTAATTTCTAATTGTTAAACAAGCACAAAACCTGCACCCAAATCTCTAAATAGTATGGCGTGCAATACACACCATACTATTTACAAATAATTTACCTCTTCCCTCCCTCCGTTAAATCCATTACACAATCCATTACCTTCTTCCTTCTTCCTTCTTCCTTCTTCCTCGCTCACAAACTTGCCAAAGGAATAGAACACTGAGTGCGATTAAAATTGGACTCTTCAGACTCAGAAGGCACAGCTAGAACCTCCAACTTTCCATTCATCAAACTTAACAAAGTCTGATTCATCAATAACCTCATGCCAGAAGAAACCTTAGAATTATCGCTGTTATTACTAGCATCAGACACCAAATCGTGCTTTAGCAAATCCCAAGACTCGCTCCAAGCACTAACTGAACGCTGATCGTCCACCCAAATGTGAACGCATCCAGATTCCGGTGAAGAATGGGCAGAAACAGAAATACTGCCCTCATCCATCTGAGCAATAGCAGTATCTACCAAATTAATTAAAACTTGCCGAAATCTGGGCAAATCTGCCAATACATAAATCCCCGGATCGGGCGGCAATATCTCCAAACGAATGCTGCGATTAGCAGCTTGCAAGTAAGTTAAATCATCAACTTCATCAAAAACCTGAGCTAACTGAATCGGCTCAATATCCATCGTGTCAGTGCCGTGTTCAGTTTTAGCAACAGAGATAATTTCATCTATCAATTTCACCAGCTTGAGTGCTGCAACGTGAGCTTGTTCGACAAACTCTCGTTCCTCAGCAGGATCGTCGCACAAATCCGACAAAATTAATTGGAGCGTACCAATCATAGTGCTCAGGGGCGATCGCAACTCGTGAGAAGTTCGAGCCAAAAAGCCCCCCTTAAATAGACTCATCTCCGATGCCATCTGATAAGCCAACTGAGTTTGCTTCAGTTGCTCAGCCAAGGCATCAAACTTCTCTAAGTTCATTTCTTGAGGAGTTGGCGGCATAGGGGGCACAGGTTCTGGCTGTTGCGAGCTTTTTTGTCGCCCGCGCCAAATCAAACTGCTTCCCCAACCCAGTCCTAATCCCATACCTAAATATATCAAGTCGCTCCAGCCGATCGGCGCCATATTGCTTTGCCTAGGAGTTTAGCTTTTAGCATTTTAGCTCGATCGCGCCCTGTCGCAATATTTCCCAATCGCCGCCAGTCCATTTCGCCACAGTCGAAGGCAAACTCGAAGCTGTTGTCGCTGTTGTTAATTCAGCAGCAACTAATGTCAAGACTTCGGGAAACTGCGCTTCTATTTCTGCCACCGACTCCAGAGGCGCTTGGCCGGATAGATTA
>JBBSNU010000734.1:0-2245 GCA_038260455.1 Chroococcales cyanobacterium
GGCAAATTGTGCTAGAACAGGGTTTAATGAGTGCAGAAGACTTGGCAAAAGTTCTAGATTTAGAGAAAATGAGTGCGATGCCAGAAAATCGGGCGGTTTCAACCGCTTCTTTTCAAACAAAACCCGCCTCCGCAGGTTGAAAGTTGGGCGGTTAAAATTACATTATTTTCGGGAGCATCTCAGTTTTGCTTTTATAGTGCGAGCGTCCCCGCTCGCGAGCTATAAAAGACTCGCGAGCGGGGACGCTCGCACTGTCAAAAAAAATGCTTTTTGGAAAACTGAGATGCTCCCTTATTTTCTTCAGTCCACGGAGGTGGACTTAGTTTGACAAGACGCGGTTTCAACCGCCGTCCTAATCTTTTCAACTCTAAAATTTGGGAGAAAAATTTATGCGCGCAGGTTCCTTTGGTCAATTAACTCAAGATAAAGAGAACACAACTCAAGTGACATTTCATTATGTGGAAGGTCACACGGAAACCTTTACAATTCCTATCCCTGCAGCAGAATTTCAAGAAGAAGTGCTGAATTTATTAAATCAACCTTGGTTGACTTTTCATTTAGTCGATCAAACGGTTTTTATCTGCACTGCCCGGTTGGTGAAAGTGGAAGTAAAACCTGCTATCCCGGAACTTCAAGGCCAAGGAATTTTCTCGAATTCCATGCGAGTTAGTACGATGCAGCGGGCTGCTTCTGGCAGATTGCCGATGAATACATAATGGGGCATGGGGCATGGGGCATTGGATATGAGGATTAATCATTGGTAATTTGTTGTAATTACCAATTATCAATTACTAATGCCCCATCTCAAATAACAAATAACCAATAACCAATAACCAATAACATCATGTCTTCTGTTAGTTTAATTAAGGCCAATTCATACGATCGCGAAAATCTACAAGCATCTGTAGAAAATTTGCTCGCACCCCTGGGCGGAATGTCGGCTTTTGTCAAATCGGGCGATCGGGTTTTACTCAAACCCAATCTCCTCACCGGTTCTCGCCCCACCAAAGAATGCGTCACCCGCCCGGAATTAGTTTACTGCGTAGCGAAAATGGTCATTGAAGCGGGAGGAAAACCGTTTTTAGGCGACAGTCCGGCTTTTGGCAGCGCAATGGGTGTAGCTAAAGCCAACGGTTATTTGCCGCTGTTAGAAGAACTGAATTTGCCAGTAGTTGAGTTTCAAGGAAAACGCTACGAAACTGTCAGCGAAGATTTCAATCATCTCCGAATTTGCAAAGAAGCAATGGAAGCAGATGTAGTAATTAATCTTCCCAAACTCAAATCTCACGTACAATTAACGGTGACAATGGGCGTGAAAAATTTGTTCGGCTGCGTCCCCGGCAAAATGAAGGCTTGGTGGCACATGGAAGCTGGCAAAGATAGCGCCAGATTCGGTCAAATGCTTGTAGAAACTGCCCGGGCAATTAACCCGAATTTGACAATTTTGGATGGAATTATCGGTCACGAAGGTAACGGGCCAAGCGGCGGCGAACCTAAGTTTTTGGGAATTTTGGGCGCGTCGAGTGATGTGTTTGCGCTGGACAGAACTTTAGTGGAAATCATTAATGTCGATCCGGCGCTGGTTCCGACTGTAGCTGCGGCGATGAGATTGGGACTTTGCTCGAATTTAGAGGAGATCGATTTTCCGCTGTCGCACCCGGAAACTCTCAAGGTTTTGGATTGGAAGTTGCCAGAAAGCATGATGCCGATCGACTTTGGTATGCCTCGGGTGATTAAGTCTACTTTCAGGCATTTTTATATCCGGTTTATCAAAGAACGGATGGGGGCTTACGCGGGCAAATAAGAGGTTTGTAGCAAGATTTGTAGTGAGTAGTGAGTCGGCGGTTGAAACCGCCACTACACAAACAGAGTCCGCCTATACGGACTGAAGAGTAAAGTTGATATGATTTTTATTTTTCATTTTCTAGGGCATCCAGCGGGGGCTACATCCTTTTACACGCAGTTCTTGAGGTGATTGAGAATTATTAGATGGCGGTGCGTTTTTTAAGTTGAAAAGTATGAGAGTTGAAGAGGCGATCGCACTTTTGCCATCTGTTCTAAAATCTCCTGCGACAGGTTCCGATTTTTTGGTAACTATCCGGTCTAATACCAATTTAATATGAAGCTGCATAGAATAGGGCTTCAAGAATAAACTTGTAAGATGACAACGAACTAATTTGCTCAGGGGTAATTTTTTCAAGAACTTGTTTCAATCGCTCTCGTAATTGCTCAAGTGTTGTAAAAA
>JBBSNU010000735.1:0-2168 GCA_038260455.1 Chroococcales cyanobacterium
AAAAGTTTATCGCGCAATTAGGGCAGCGGTTGCCAGTTCAGGTTGATTGCTTGCAATTGACTAATTTACAGACAAATCAAGTGATAGCGAGCACTTGCGGGCAGCAGCCGATTCAGTCGCTACCTGCCAATTTTTGGCCGCCAGTGCAGCAGCAGCAAACGCTGCTGGAGGACAAGAACGTTTACATCAGTCTGTTGTGGCCGAATCAACGAAAGCCGAAAACAAACGGCGAGAAGATGACTTTGGGTGAGGAGGATTTTTCAGGTGCGGCTAAAGAAACCCGCGACAGCCAAGTCAGTTTGGTGTTGAGCGCTCCTGTTTACATTCGTCGCGGCAACAGCCGAAAATTGAGTTATGCTTTGAGTTTGCAGTCGGCTCTGCCGGTGCAAACGAGCGCTCCCAAGGGTTCTCTAACCGGCTATACGGTGGCGATCGACCAAGATGGGACGATTTTGGCGCACCCGAATATCAACCGCGTCGGCCGCAATATTGACGCGGAGGCAGATGCCGGTAGACTAAAAAGTATTGTCAGAAGGGCGATCGCCGGCGGACAAGCTTTTCTCCACCTATTTTCCTTTGAAAGAAATGGCGTAGAATTGCTAGCAGGATATGCTGCCATCCCCAGCCCTTTAACTAAAAAAGAGAACACCAAGTGGATTATTTTAGCTGTCTCTCGTTTAGATTACGCTCTCTCAGGCTTAGAAGAAATTCAGCAAGTTTTATTTAACTTAATCATCGGTTTAGTTGCTGCTAGTATCGTCGCGACTTTATACCTGTCTCGCGACTTGGCGCGTCCTTTGGAACAACTGAGAGACTACGCCCTAAAAATCGATACAGAAGCGCCGCAAGCCGTGCCGCAAAATTTCCAAATAAGAGAATTCAATCAACTATCAGAAGCACTCAACAGCATGGTGCAACGCCTCAGATCCTGGGGTTCAGAATTGGAAGTCGCAACTAAGGAAGCACAAGTTGCCAATCAGTTAAAAAATGAATTTTTGGGCAATATTTCTCATGAACTGAGAACGCCGCTCAACGGGATTATTGGTTTTATTCAAATTGTGCGAGACGGCTACTGCGATGACCGAGATGAAGAGATGGAGTTTTTGCAGCGCGCCCACGACTCGTCAATGCAATTGCTGAATATTATTAATGATATTTTAGACATTGCTAAAATAGAATCCGGCACGTTCTCCCTGATGTTAGAAGTAGTTGATATTACTCAGGTACTTGAAGATGCAATTGATTTGCAATCACTTCAAATTGAAGAAAAAGGTTTGAAGTTAAGCTTACCCGAACCTCACGATCCGATTATTGTTCATGCCGATCCAGAGAAGCTAAAACAAGTGTTTTTACACGTGTTGAGCAATGCCGTTAAGTTTACAGAGGCGGGCAGCATTAGTATATCTGTGCGCGTCGAATCGAGTAATAATTTAGGTGGTTTTAACGGTAGTATATCGGAAAGTGCGATCGGTAATAGTAGCAGTAAAAGCGATTGGGTAGTGGTGACAATTAAAGATACCGGAATTGGTATCGATCCCGAACAGCAGCAAAAATTGTTTCAACCTTTTGTGATGGCTGATGGTTCCACAACTCGCAGGTTTGGCGGTAACGGTTTGGGTTTGGCTATCTCCCGAAGGATAATGGAATCTATGATCGGAACCATTACCCTGCAGAGCGCGGGTGTGAATCAAGGTACTTCAGTGATGATTTCTTTGCCTGTCAATCATCAGTCAAGTTTTTATTTTAACAGCCAGGATTTGGTAACAGAAAATGGAAATTTAAAAAATTAGGAGGGATATCATATAGCCTTTCTCAGAAAGATGAGGTACGCGAACGGCATAGGGCATAGGGCATAGGGCATAGGGCATAGGGCATAGGGCATAGGGCATGAGGCTCTCCTCACTTTTTACTCGTTACTTTCGCTCTGCGAAAGTAATGCAGATCCGGAGGAAGAGCCTCTCTTTTTTACTCGTTACTTTCGCTCTGCGAAAGTAATGCAGATAGGCGAGGAAGAGCCTCTCTTGGACTTGCCGCTTCTGGAAACAGAGGAGTGTGGCAGAGGTTTAATTTATTAAATTTTCGTTCCTAAGTTAAACTAAATTCAAGCCAAATTATCCACCACTAGGCAATGGCCACCAAAAATCACATTCTAGAACAGCTCAAAATTT
>JBBSNU010000736.1:0-2146 GCA_038260455.1 Chroococcales cyanobacterium
AAAAGGGACTACCTTGCGGTTAATTTAATAAGTTTGTTTTCTATCCTGAAAAACAACCCCCATTCAGAATAATCGGTAAATATACTGAATAAATCAACCTGACAATTTATGAAAGCACAAGAGGCGATCGCCCTAGTAGACATTTTGTTACAATCCGCAAACAAAAAGCAAAAACTCAATGACATTCAATCCCTCGTCTTTCTGGAAACTTGGGAAGGACATACTTATCAAGAAATAGCCGATCGCTTACTTTACGAACACGATTATATTAAACAAGTCGGTTCGCATTTGTGGCGAATTATCTCTAAAATCATCGGTGAAAAAGTCTCAAAGCAAAATCTTCAAGCAGTCTTGCGCCGCTACCAGCATGGCAGCGCACCAGATAACTGCATCCAAGACTGGGGAGAAGCGATCGATGTTTCCCAATTTTACAACCGCCAACAGGAATTGGAAACTTTAGAAACTTGGATTAGTGGCAATTCTACCCGTGCGATTGGTATTTTTGGCATTGGCGGTATCGGCAAAACTTCTCTGTCTGTCAAACTCACTCAGCAAATTCAATCTCAATTTCAATTTGTGATTTGGCGCAGTTTGCAGCCAGCACCAACCTTAGATGTTATCCTCAGCAATATTTTACCGATTTTAACTAATTCATCAGCGACAACAAATAACTCTGTTTCTGCTCTCATGGAACAGTTGCGGCAAAAACGCTGTTTGTTAATTCTCGACAATTTCGAGTCGATTTTGCAAGGGGGAAATCGCAGCGGACAATACCAACAAGGCTATGAAGATTACGGACTGTTAATTGCCCGCATTGCTGACGAATCGCACCAAAGTTGTTTGATTTTAACGGGGCGAGAACAACCGGGCGGGTTCGCTGTGCGATCGGGCGAAAATTTGCCCGTGCGATCGCTCAAACTCTGCGGCCTTTCACCGCCTGTATGCCAGCAAATCCTCGCCGATAAAGGATTAAACGCAACGCTACTACAAAGTAGAGATATTGTCAACTACTTTGGCGGCAATCCCCTGGCGATTAAAATTGCAGCCACGACTATTCAAACACTTTTTGGCGGTGATATTCAGGCATTTTTATTGCAAGGAAATACTGTTTTTAGCGATTTGTGGGATTTGCTCGATCGCCAGTTCGATCGCCTGTCTCCCCTGCAACAACAAATCATGTACTGGTTGGCCATTAATCAAGAAGCAGCGACTCCTGCGAAGCTAAAAGCTGAAATTTTGCCCAAAGTTTCTGGACGCGAACTAATGGAAGCATTGGAGGCGCTGGCCGGGCGATCGCTCATCGAAGATCGGCGATCGCTCAATGATAGCGCACCAACAACTTTAATGCTACAGCCTGCGATCGTCGAGTATATCACAGAACGCTTGATTCAAACCGCAATCTAAAACTTTTAATAAATTCCGGGAATTAGTTTTTTGACTCGCTGGCGATATTCTGAATAGTCGGGATATTTTTCACTCAACCAGGTTTCTTCGCGATTGGCTTTGATATCAAAAAAGATCAGTAAAATTGCAGTAGCTATTAAGTGCGATATGCTCATTTGAAAAATTGTCCAACCGAAAGCTCCTAAAATTAAGCCGCTATATAATGGATGCCGCACTATGCTGTAAATTCCTGTTTGGATTAATTCTCCGTTTTCTATGGGATAGGGTAAAGGTGTGAGGTTTTTTCCTAAGTCTATCAATCCTTTGACGATTAAAATTAATGCGCCTAAGCCGAGCATAGCTGCCAGAAACCAGCTAAGATAAATTAATTGAGTTGATTGTATTTTGAATCCCGGCAGTTGATAAACTGGTAAGATGGCAAATCCTGCGAGCAGTGCTCCTTGAAGCAATACTAAATATTCGCCGCGGCTGTTGTGGCGCAAGCCTTCGCGGGTGCAACCCCAGTCAGTTAATAGTTGTTTCATAGTAATAAGAAGGAAGAAGGAAGAAGGAAGAAGGAAGAAGGAAGAAGGAAAAACAGGATTTATATCAATTCCGGTAACACCGGAATGATATAGAGGAGACGGCAGTGCCGTGTACCAAACGTGAGTAAATTTTTTGTCCCGGCCCTGCCCTCTCCTCTAAATAATTCCCGGGTTAGCCGAATTGATATAAATCCTGGTATTGCGTTTTGCGGATTGCA
>JBBSNU010000737.1:0-2145 GCA_038260455.1 Chroococcales cyanobacterium
CAGTGGTTGTATTCACCCGTTTCAGTCTGCGTCGCATACTCTCTGCTAGTTCGGGCAACCAATCTAATTCGCATTGCGTGTAAGGGAGATTTTCGCGATCGGTGCGCTCGATCGTGCAGCCCAAATCTGCTAAAATATCTTTAGGCGAAAAAGGCAAATCAAAATACTTGCTAAAGGTGTAGGACTCGTTTGGATCTAAAACCTTCGGCATGGTGTCGATCTCCTTACTGAAACAGTATGCCCATGTTACTGAAATTATTCTTCTGTTTCTATAATAGCATTGCGATCGAGAATTAGTAAATTGCGAAGTTGGTCTGTGTCGAGTTCGGTGAGCCAGTTTTCGCCGGCGCTGACTACTTGTTCGGCTAGAGCTTTCTTACTCTCGATCATATCGTGTATTTTCTCCTCTAACGTACCCGTGCAGACAAATTTGTGTACTTGCACGTTGCGGGTTTGACCGATGCGAAATACCCGGTCAGTTGCTTGATTTTCTACTGCTGGATTCCACCATCTGTCGTAGTGGAAAACGTGAGTAGCCCGCGTTAAATTGAGACCTGTACCACCAGCTTTTAAAGATAATATCATAATCGGTGGGCCTTGCGGATCGTGTTGGAAGCGATCGATCATTTCTTCCCGCTGCTGTTGCTTAATTCCGCCGTACAAAAACAAAACTTCTCGCCCTAAATGCTGTTCTAGATGCGGTTTCAGGAGTTTTCCCCACTCAGCAAATTGAGTAAAAATCAAAGCCCGATCGCCCTCAGCGACAACCTCTTCCAACATTTCCACCAACCGCTGCAATTTTCCCGATTCTTGGCTGTTAATGCTCAATTCCTTCGGCTTAGCTGCTGCGTTCACAAGAGCCGGATGGTTGCAAAGTTGCTTGAGTTTTACCAGCAAAGCCAGAATCATGCCCCGGCGCTGAATGCCTTCGGCTGACTCTAAATTGGCGATCGACTCTTCGACTACTTTCTGATATAATGCTGCCTGTTCTGATGCCAGACTGCAAAATACAGTCATCTCCTGTTTTTCGGGCAAATCTTGGATGATTTCCTTGTCGGTTTTGAGGCGGCGGAGGATGAAAGGCCGAACGAGCGATCGCAAAGTCTGCAATGATTCTCTATCTCCATATTTCTCGATCGGAATTGCAAATCGGCGCTGAAAGAAATTGCGCGGCCCCAAATAGCCGGGATTCAGAAATTCTAAAATTGACCACAATTCTTGCAGTCTATTTTCCACCGGAGTTCCCGTCAGCGCAATTTTAAAAGATGCCTCAATTTCCCGTACTGTTTTCGACTGCTTAGACTCCGAGTTTTTGATATTTTGGGCTTCATCTAAAACCAATCCTTGCCATTTAATGCCTTGAATTTCCTTAGCATCCCGAAACACTAGGGCGTAACTGGTAACTATTAAATCCTTCCCCTTAATTGCCGCTGCAAATGCTTTACCTTTAGCGCGTTTGTCTCCGTAGTGCAGTAATACTTTCAGCGTCGGGCCAAATTTCCTGACTTCGCGCTCCCAATTCCCCAATACTGATGTGGGACAAACCAGTAATGTCGGCGCTTTTAGGGCATCTTGTTCTTGTAAGTGCAGGAGAAAAGCAATTAGTTGAATAGTATTGTGGCACAAAATATTATTGGCAACAAAATTGTGATGTTCGCTCACCTCGAAGTCATACACCCAGCCGCTGTAATCAAAATTCTCAATTTCCTCTATCCGACAATAAAACACTTCGCGATCGAGTATAAGTTGCAAATTATCTCGGACAGTATCGAGCTGCGGTACATTGAGATTTGCATAGGCATCTAACGTCTGATTCGTCCATTTAGAAGGCTTTAGCTGACGGTACTCCTGTTCTGCGGAACCAGCCAGCACATTTTCCATACCTGCGATTACCTTTCCGAGACTGATGCGGGAAAATTGTTGGGAACCGTTAATATAAACAGGATTGTGCATCCCGAAATGTCGCAATGGCAGTTTTGTCATCTCTACTGCACCGGCAACAAGATCCGAAACCGGAATTCCTTCGACATTTGTATTAGCAGTAACTTCGCAAATCTTCTCTAATTTTTGCTGTTTTTCTGGATAGCCAAAGCCGATTTCCTGCAAAAATATCCGCGCTGAGTTACCGCCGAAAGTGCCGATATA
>JBBSNU010000738.1:0-2104 GCA_038260455.1 Chroococcales cyanobacterium
AATCAACCATGACTTATCTCAACCCAACTAGCAGAACTCCCCGGAGAAGATTGCACCCAAAACGCACACGTTCTTCAGAAGAAATAGCCCAATGGTATGCTGAGAGAGAAGCATTTTATCAGCGCTGCAAACCTATTTTCGATCGCCTCAAACCAGAATTGATTAAAACCCACTACAACTGGTATATGGCAGTTGAACCCGATAGCGGGGACTATTTTATCGACAAGGATGATATGCTAGTTGCAAACATAGCCCATGAAAAATACCCGAAAGTTAAATTGCACGTCTTTCGGATCAATGAAACTGGAGTTTGTGGCACGATATGATTGAAGGAAGATTTGGCGATCAGGACGAGCTATTTTTTGAAATTGAATTGATTGCTGATAACGGCTTAGAATTACCTGTTGATGCCCTGCTAGATACAGGTTTTTCAGGCTGGTTAGCTATGAACGATCAAGATTTAGAGGGACTTGATTGGATATATGTAAAACAAGAAAAAATGCGAACAGCTAAAGGAGAATTTAATTTCGATCTTTATGCAGGAAAAGTGCGTCTTGAGGGTCAAGAGTTTGACATTCCCATTCACGTAGGTGCGGGAGTTCCCGAATTTTTAATCGGCCGCCAACTGTTGAAAAATCGGCGCTTGGTAGTTGATATGTCTGCGGGTGTTTTGACATTAGAAGTAAATTAATAGCAAGATGACTTTAAAAAGTTTTGATATAGTAATAGTAGGAGCAGGCCCCGCAGGTGGCCACTGTGCGAGAATATTAGCAAAATCCGGCCGCAAAGTCTTGCTTGCCGAACAAAACGAAAATTTTAATAAAAACGACTTTTCCAGCGCCGCCACGCCTCTAGAAACCCTCTCTCAATTCGATTTACCGGAATCAGTCATCGGCAGCTTTTGGCACAAACTTACTATTGAAACTAGCAAAGTCAGTCAAACTTGGGATTCTCCCGAAAACTTGGGAGTTGTGCTCAATTTTGCTAAATTTAGAGCATTTTTAGCCGAGGAAGTTGAGCGATTTGGCGGTGAAGTTTGGCTTGGTTGTCGCTACACCGGACATTCGCAAGTTAACGGCGAAACAATAGTAGAATTTAAACAGCTATCTGACGGTCAATCTATCAAAGTTAGCACTAAAGTTTTGGTTGATGCTACTGGCTTTGCTAGGGCGATTATGTACGAAAAAGAAAACGACAAGCCTGATTTTTTGTCGGGAACAGGCCTCGAATATTTAATTGAAGTAGAACCGGAAATTTATAATAAATATGCCAAGGATTTAATCTTCTTTTTGGGCGATAAATGGATGCCGAAGGGTTATTCTTGGATATTTCCAATGGAACAAAACAGGCTGAAAGTTGGTGCGGGTCGCATTTTTTTAGATTCTAAAACAATTAAGCATTTGTCACCGCTGAAAAAATATATTGATTTGCTGATTGATGAATATTTGAAGTCTAAAAATTATACAATTATTGACAAACACGGTTCGACACTTAAGTACAGTCGCGGTTTGCGGGATATTTATTACACGGAGAATATAATTGCGATCGGCGATACTGTCTCCACTGTAAATTTTTTGGGTGGCGAGGGTATCAGACACGGGATGGATGGTGCCGAAATCGCGGGGAAATACATTGAAAAATATTTGGACGGGAAAATCTCAGATTTTGGAGATTATGAAACCCAAATGCACCGCAAGTTTGATAAGAAATGGGATATTTCGGAAAGGTTGGCGGTGAGAAAGTATATCGATGATGTTAATGATGAACTTACAGACAAGGCAATTTCTTACTTAAAGTATATGAAAACTGAAGATGTGATGGATATTTTATTTTATTATAAGTTTGAGAAGATTTATAGAGGATTTGGCGGTTATTTGGGGCAGAAATTTCAGGGTTTGGTGCAGCGGCTGAGAAAAACTTTTTAGCAATTATCTAAATCGTCATAAAGTTGGTTTGTAGTGAGGACTTTAGTCCTTCCGAATGCGGACTTCAGTCCTCACTACGAACCTAATTTTGTGGTTTGTAGTGAGGACTTTAGTCCTTCCGAATGCGGACTTCAGTCCTCACTACGAACCTAATTTTGTGGTTTGTAGTGAGGACTTTA
>JBBSNU010000739.1:0-2085 GCA_038260455.1 Chroococcales cyanobacterium
ATCCGAAAACCCGTCAAGCAGGCAATTTTGGCTGCCGAGTCGCGGGGAGTGAAAGTGGCCATCGCTACGGGCAGGATGTACAAATCGGCTTTGCGTTTTCACTCAGAAATTGGCTCAACTTTGCCACTGATTTGCTACCAGGGAGCGTGGATTCAAGATCCGGCTACTCAAAAGCGACTGCGACACTTGCCGCTGTTGAAACAAACTGCTCTGCAACTATTAGAGCATTTTGAAGCACTCGATTACCGATCGCTCCTTTCGATCCATTTCTATATTGACGACAAACTTTACGTACCGGAAATTACTGCAGCTACCCGAATTTATGCCGAACGATCGGGCATTGAACCAATTGTAATTAAAGATTTGCGGCGAGATCTTCCGGGGGAACCGACGAAGGTTTTGGCTTTGTGCGAGAATCCCGAGGTACTCGACGGCTTGCTCAGCATGATGCGGAAGCGCTACACGCCTGCGGAGCTTTATTTGACTCAATCGGTGGCTACTTTTTTTGAAGCTACGCATCCTTTGGCGAGTAAGGGAGATGGGGTGCAGTATTTAGCCGAAAAAGTTTTGGGTTTGCAGCCGGCTCAGGTGATGGCGATCGGCGACAATTTTAATGATGTGGAAATGATTTCCTACGCGGGTGTGGGCGTGGCGATGGGGAATGCTCCTGATGGTGTGAAGGCTATTGCTAATTGGGTGGCGCCGGATGTGGAGGAAGATGGGGTGGTGGCTGCGATCGAACAATTTGTTTTGGGCGCGAGCTAATATTGTTTGTGGAACAAGCATCTTGCGTGTTATCGATGGTTCGTAGTGGGGACTTCAGTCCTCATAAATTCAGATGACTGAAGTCCTCACTACGAACCTAAGACTGTTTATTTAACGAACCGCGAAGACGCTAAGAACGCGAAGGAAGAATTGAAGGGGCCCGTTTGCAGATATTCTGGATGCGAATTGTAGATAATTGAAAATTCTTAAAAGTGCCTTTCCACAGAAAAAGCACCGACGACTGGCCGTGTTTCGTCTCGGTGCTTTCTCTGGTTCGCTCCTCACACGTCCATCAATATAGCGGACTCGCTCGAATGTGTCAAGACTTTTTAGCAAAGTTTTTTTTTAGTCTTTCCAATCCCGGCGCAGGGTGCGGTGGAGTGAGGCTGAACCTTGGCTGTGCAAGGGTTTTGCTCGATCGCCCTTTCGTTGCATTCCCCCGAAAAATTTTAGTTCAATTCCTGCAGCCAGTCCAAAATCAGACCGTTGACTTCACTGGGCCGCTCGTCGTGGGGACAGTGGCCGGTGTTGGGAATTGAAACAAATTTCACTGGTTTATCGTTGGCGGCTAATTCTTGGTAAATTTTGCTGCCGGCGATCGGTGTCCAGGGGTCGTCTGCACCCCAAAGTACCAGTAACGGACGATCGACTTTTGGCAGCAATTCTGACGGTTGAGGGCCTGCTGGGGCTGTGAGAATGGAAGCGAAAACTTGTTGAGCTCCGGGCTCGCAGGAGGGCGCGTGGAGGAGTTCTACGAGTTCGTCGGTGATGGCTTCGCGGTTCCCGTAGACTTGGCGCAGGGTGTTGCGGATGCGGTGTTTTTGGCGGATGTTGTTGAAGACAAACGGGCCAATGACGGGCGATCGAACTAATTTAGTAAAAGTCCCCATCACTACTCGCAGCGGGAAATTCAATTCGTCCGGTCTGTGGTTGAGCCCGCCAGCACAGTTAATTAACACACCACCGGCTGATATTTCTGGATGGTTGGCGACTACCATCAAACTCAGCAAAGCGCCGATCGAATTTCCGACAAATACCGCCGGTTCCTGTACCAATTCTGTCCAGAAATCTGTCAGCAATTCTTCCCACAATTCCAGCGTATAATCAAGCGCAGGTTTGGCGGAAGCGCCGAATCCCAACAAGTCCAGCGCAAATACGCGGTAGCCGCCGGCCGCGAGTGCGGGGATATTTTGCCGCCAATGTCCTATAGAAGCCCCAAACCCGTGAATCAAGATCAGAGGGCGGCCGGTTCCTTGGACGGTATATTGGATTTTGTGACCTTTCCAAGTCCAAATTAGCTTTTCAAAACTGGTTGCAGAT
>JBBSNU010000740.1:0-2073 GCA_038260455.1 Chroococcales cyanobacterium
AAACCGGGTTTTTTTTTGATTATTCTTGGGAAAGACGCTGCACGGATTCGCCTCCAAAAAGCCGATCGGCTGCTTGGAGAATACCGGGAATTTTGGCAGCGTGGGGGCTGTGGGCGAGACAGCGGCGCAAGTCTAATTCATTGAGGCGATCGGCTTTTTTGCCTGGAAACCAGTGGCTGGCGTTACCTAAAAGGTTGTAGCGCATCTTGCAATAGTCGATCGCATCGTAAGCATTCACCAAATTCCACAGCCACAAAATCACACGAATGTTAACCTCTCCGGGAGTATTTTCGATAGTTGGTAAACCGACATCCCAAGTCTTAAACCAATCTTCTCCTAATTTATCAATCGCTGCCTTTTCCAACTTTGCTAATATCGGCGGCAACAATTCATCGGCTCTATCTAACAATTCTACAGCTTTCAGATGCTCGTTAAAATCTTCAGGTTTTGCAGCACCCAAACTCAAAGTATGTACTTGCGGGTGCGACAAACAAAACAAATCATTAAACACCATCGGACTCAGGGGATAGCACAAATCAACCAATTTTTGCGATGGGTTGTAAAGTTGACCGCCTTTGTCGGAAGGGCTGATAATAAAAACGCCCATGTCGTGACGTTTTGCCGCTTCAATTGCGGGCAAATTAATTTGATTGATGTAGTACCAGTGCAAGTTAATATAATCAAATTGATTGGTCTCAATGGTTTTGACAATCACATCCGTCGGCCCGTGAGTTGCAAAACCAATAAACCGAACTTTGCCTTCTGCTTGCAATTGTTTAGCAACATCCATGCAGCCGCCGGGACGCATGGATTCCTCTAGCAATTCCCACGTATTAATGCCGTGTAGGGAAAATAAATCGACGTATTCTAATTGCAAATAAGCTAAGGATTTATTAAATTCTTCGCGAAACTCCTGGGAGTTGGCTTGGGGATTTACTTTAGTTTGAACTATCAATTTTTCGCGGGGAAACTGCGGCAAAATCCACCCCAACTGCATCTCAGAAGTGCCGTAACCGCGAGCAGTTTCTATGTGATTGATGCCGCATTCGATAGAATAGCGAATTGTCGCTTCTACATTTTGTTGATTGTCTGGTGGAATCTCATTTGCTGGCACGTCTTGCCATTTGTGGTGATATCTCATACCGCCACAGGAAAAGACGGGCATGGATAATTCTGTGCGGCCGAATCTGCGATATTGCATTATCAAAAAGAAGGAAGAAGGAAGAAGGAAGAAGGAAGAAGGAAGAGGGAAGAGGGAAGAAAAGAAATTTAACGTCGGAACTTACGCACCAAGCTTAAGAAACTGGGTTTGATGGACGACAATATTTCGTTGCAGTCCGTAGATTCGGGCAAAAACTCAGTTTCTGACTATCCGTGCGTAAGTCCTATTAACTCTAGGTACGCGCAGCGCCCTGGCTAACTATTTCCTATTTAGAAATTTCGCGCACTACGGGTTTACCGTCTTTGATTTCGCCGACTAAAACCAAATCTGTACAGTTAACAAACAAGCCATTTTCTAACACGCCGGGAATATTATTCAAAGTTTTTTCTAATTCCGCAGGATTGTCAAGGTTATCAAATTGAACGTCTATTACCATATTACCTTGGTCGGTAATTACTGGGCCGGCTTTTTTGATTCCCATGCGGAGTTCTGGTTTGCCTCCCAATTTTTCGATGGCGCGGGTAACGGGGGTGATTGCCATCGGTATAACTTCGATGGGTACGCGAAAAGTCGAACCCAATTTATCTACCATTTTGGAACTGTCAACTACTACAATAAACTGAGTTGCGAGGTAATCAACAACTTTTTCGCGGGTGTGGGCGGCACCGCCACCTTTAATTAAGTTGAGGTGGGGATCGACTTCATCAGCGCC
The DNA here is from genome assembly GCA_038260455.1 of Chroococcales cyanobacterium. Taxonomy (GTDB): domain Bacteria; phylum Cyanobacteriota; class Cyanobacteriia; order Cyanobacteriales; family Microcoleaceae; genus Microcoleus. The sequence continues at coordinate 1,875 of JBBSNU010000740.1, forward strand.
GTCTATAGCTACGTCAATTCTGTCAATTTCGTCGAGGGTTGTCAGCGGTACTCCGTATTGTTTGGCTAATACTTCTGATTGAAAGGATGTCGGGACTCCTTTGATATCTTTGAGTTCTCCTGATTTTATGCGATCGCCCAACGCTTGAATAGTATAAGCTGTAGTTGACCCCGTGCCGAGTCCGACAATCATACCTGAT
>JBBSNU010000741.1:0-2034 GCA_038260455.1 Chroococcales cyanobacterium
CAATACAGCAGTTCATCCCGAAAGTTATCCTGTCGTGCAGGCGATCGCCAAAGATTTAGACTTGCCGCTGACAGGAATAACACAAATATCGGAAAAAATCAAGACTGTAAACATCAAGAAATATGTCACAGAAAAAGTGGGAGAACCGACGCTCCGAGACATTATTTCCGAACTAGAAAAACCGGGAAGAGACCCGCGAGCCGAGTTTAAATATGCCACTTTCCAAGCCGGAATTAAAGAAATCTCCGATTTGCTAGTTGGGATGGAATTGGAAGGCATCATCACGAATGTAGCTAAGTTTGGAGCCTTTGTTGATGTGGGGGTGCACCAAGATGGTTTGGTTCATGTTTCTCAATTAGCCGATCGATTCGTGGACGATCCCACACAAATTGTCAAAGTCGGACAAGTTGTGAAAGTGCGGGTTTTGGAGGTGAATGAGAAGTTAAAGCGGGTTAGTTTGACGATGAAGCTGCAAGAAAAACCGCAACCGCAAAATGGCAATAGCGCGAGGCTTCCGGCCCCGCGCCGACGTTAAAAGTTTGGGGGAAAGGTGAAAAAGGGCGATCGAACCGCGAAGACGCAAAGGACGCGAAGGAAGAGAAGAGAAAAGAAGAACAAGCTGGTAATTGCTATTTTTTCTTACTAGCTTTCCAAGTGCCACCGTAGAAGTAAAAAGGATTATTTTTACTTACCGATTCCCAACATTTAAGACACAGAAAAAACCACTGCCCCGACTCGTCATACCGGGCGCGGTAGAGAGTCGGGGCAGATTGGGAACACCGATCGCAATATTTGATTCTAATTGCCCTGGCCATTGTTACTCAGTTTCAAACAATAGCGGATTCTTGAGGACGGGCGAAAATCATGCGGCCTGCGCTAGTTTGCAGGGCGCTGGTGACTACAACTCTGGCTTCTGCGCCGACGTAGCTGCTTCCTGCTTCTACGACAACCATTGTGCCGTCATCCAAGTAACCGATTCCCTGAGAGGGTTCTTTGCCTTCTTTGCGGATTTTGAGTTCGATCGTATCTCCCGGCAAATAAGTGGGGCGCACCGCATGAGTCAAATCGTTGATATTCAAAACCGGCAGTTTTTGGACGGTAGCTACTTTCGATAAGTTGTAATCGTTGGTGAGCAAAATGCCGTCGATATCTAAAGCAAATCGGACTAATTTTGCATCGACTGTGGCAATATCTTCGTAGTCTGCCGAGTGAATTTGAATCCGTTCTGGATATGTTTCTTTGATGCGGTTGAGTACATCTAAGCCGCGGCGCCCGCGCACTCGCTTTTGATCGTTGGCGGAATCTGCTACAAGTTGCAGTTCTTGGAGCACGAATTGCGGAATAATAATTTGACCTTCGAGGAAACCGGTTTCTAGCAGGTTTTCAATCCGGCCGTCAATTATACAGCTTGTATCGACTACTTTGGCAGAGGCTGGTTTGAAAGTTCCTTCGGCTACCAACACTGTGTCTAAGCTTTTGGGGTTGATCAGGCGCAGGAAAGCGCGGCCGTGGGTTTCTGTCAAGCTGACCCCTGTGAAGCCGAACATGACGCTTCCCAATACTGCGACTAGGGGTTTGATGAAGCCGAATTCGCTGGGAATTGGCAGCAGAAACAGCGGAGCGAGCATTAAGTTCGCTACTAGCAGTCCGATGATTAAGCCGATCGCCCGCGTCAGCAGCATCTCCACCGGCATATCCCGGACTTGCTTTTCTACCCGCCGATAGGTTGTTTGAGCCACTAATCCGAACACGAAGCCCATTAATGCTCCAAACGAGCCTAGTACGGAACTTAAACCTTGTATATTTGTAACTTGCTCCAGCAGGTTGTTCGGTAGCAGTTCGACTCCGTAATAGCCGATGCCTCCGCCTGCGATGATAAATGAGATAATTATGATTGCGTCTAGCATTAGTTCTAGGTTAATGAATTTATTTACATTATATCTTTCCCGTGCTGATAGTTTTTTCCGACGTTGCGGTCGGATCTCACTATCTTGATTCATAAATTTTAATGAACTTATATTTCGCGCCTCTACC
>JBBSNU010000742.1:0-2016 GCA_038260455.1 Chroococcales cyanobacterium
CTCTCTAAACTCCTGCGTTCACTTCGCCCCATATCTTCTATTTCTGCAATCAAGTTTTCCCAATCGACGTTTGAGTAGTCGCGAACCCGCAACTTTTCTACAGTGGTTTCAATCCATCTGAGGTAATCGCTATCATACAATATTTTTTGTCGCTCAATTTCTAATTTTAGTGTCATAAGCTGTTCCTAATTCAACAATTCGGACAGTTTCATGGCTTACGCACGGGGAAAAGAAACCCGGTTTTTACGAGTTTTGCGTGAAGTTCCGATAAACTTAGAAAAAAACCGGGTTTCTGAGGTATGCGCGGGTCAAAATCTTGAGGCAATTTGCCCCAAAAGCACCCGAAATATACAATTTAAATGCGGCCACAGTTTAACAACTGCAACTTAACAAATATGGCGGTATGAATCAAAAGGCAGTCCCGTGCGCCGCTTGACATCAATAACTGATTTGTATGCGCCTTTTATCTGCCTTTCTCTAACTATTGTTTCAGCCACAACCCGATCTAAACCGCTTTGGATTAACTCTTCCGGCGACAGAATATTTAACCGTTTCCAACTAAACTGGGATTCTTTTTGATAATTGTAGCTGAAGCAAATCATCGGAGCGATGCGTCTGACGTGACTTTCTGGAACTCCGGCGATTTCCGATAATTCTTCGGGGTGCGTAAAAATGTAGCCTTCGTTTTGCAAAGATTCAATATCGTTAGCGTAGACTATGGGCAAACCCAATATTCTGACCAAATCGTCTTTGGTACACTCATTAATATCTATTTTGCCGCGCAGGTTAGCCAGTTCTTGGGCATTTGTCGCAGTTGCAGGAACGAGTAATCCTTTGGGTGCGGTTTTGATGAGATAGCGCTTTTTCAAGGCAAAAGCAGTGAGGATTTGAGCTATCCAAATCAGCGTCCCCAAATTAGTTGAAGAAGATACCGCTAGTGCTGCTAAAGTAATGCCAACACCCCATCCCATCCAACTGCGAATATTTGTTTTTTGGCCTGCATAGGCGATCGCCAATCCGCCGAAGTAGGGAATAAAAGAATACCATACCCAGTTGGGAGTTTGACGCAGCCAGTATAAATCTTGAGACACTTTAGTTTTATCCTCGATCTACTTTATATTTTACTCTTGTTTAAATCCCACCTTTTTCATACAGTCACGGACGCAAAAAGGGAACTGAGAGGGCGGGTTTTGCCCTTTTTTTAGTCATTTGTATCATATATCCTTAGCTAAACCCGCCCCTACAAAATGCTAATGACTAATGACCAATGACTAATGACTAATGACTAATGACCAATGACTAATGACTTCTTAATTACAATTCTCGCAGCAGTTTTTGGCGTTTTTCTTCATATTCTTCGGCGGTAATTGCGCCCATATCGTAAAGTCCTTTCAATTCTGCGATCGCCCCTGTCACATCTTTTGCCCCTCGCAGCATATACCCAGAAGGCAATACTCCGTGATTGTACTGTACCTGAAAAGCTTGTTCCGACATCAGCAGCAGGCCGAGAAAATCAAAAAATGCGATCAGTGAGGGAATTAACGTCCAGGAAAAAAGCAAATAAAATAGTCCTGCTACGTTGTTTCCCAAATAAAATTTGTGTCCTCCGAAACCTCCAATAAAAAAAGCTAACACGACTGCTACGGTTTTATCTTTTACCATTTTCCCTTTCCCCAGTTTTTTTACTTTAACTTGTGCGATCGAGCTAAGCAATATTACTAATTTTTACTCATTTATTAGGGTTTTTGCGAAACTTAGACATGGCAAAATACAGCAGAACGATACCGGCTTGAGCTTGTAGAACGACCAAGTAGCCTCTCATGAAATAATTTAGTTCACTGCCTGAATTGAGAGAAAATATTAAAATGCCTAGAGCTGCGTAGGGTGCGAAACGCATCCAACTCGGTGCTCCCTCTAACTTGTGGCTGTTGAAATTGCTCATTGGTGCGACCCATCCACAAAAACCGGACAAGATATTACTTCTATGTTAAAACAAGTTTTTCCGTTTAGCTTCCA
>JBBSNU010000743.1:0-2008 GCA_038260455.1 Chroococcales cyanobacterium
GAGCCAAGTGTTGAAAATAGCAATATCGTGAACCGCCAAATCCCAAAGGGCATCAACATCGTGCCGCACTGGTTCATAATGAGTGCGCTGGGCGTAACCGTAGCGCAATTTTCCGAGTTGATGCTGTTGAATTATTCTTTGGCCGCGATCGACTGCGGGATGAAACAGATAAGTGTGGTCAACGAAGAGTTGCCGCTGCTGTTTTTCGGCTAATTGGCAGAGTTCTATTGCTTCACTGAGATTGATGGCGAGGGGTTTTTCTACTAAGACGTGGTAGCCTTTTTGCAAGGCTGTGGCTGCGAGGGTGTAGTGTGTGGAAGCTGGAGTGGCGATCGCCACAGCATCCAGTCCCGCTAATTCTTGCACTTGTGACCAATTGGTAGCTAGAATCACCGACTCATTAAAATTAAACTGTTTTTGGACAGCCACCAATGAATCTCGATTCGGATCTACCACCGCTAAAACTTGACTGTTGGGATGTTCGAGAAAGTTGCGAATTAGGTTAACTCCCCAGCGGCCCGCACCCAATACAGCTATTCCGATTTTCATTAATAATAATTTAAAAAATCGCACACAAATTATAGCATATTTGGTAACTTATTGGGTATTTTTCACTACTATACTTCTTGTAAAAGTCGCAAAAAATATTAAAATTATCTGCGTTTATCTGTGTTGATGTGCCTTGTATCTGCGGTTGAACGATCGATCAAAGATGCAAGACAATTGCTCGTCTACGGATTATCAACTAATTTATTGAAAGCTGCTCGAGCCGCAGCTTGTTCGGCAGCTTTGATCGATCGACCTTTTCCCTCTGCTACCAACTCTCCCTGAATGCTAACTTTTGCCGTAAAACGATCCTCGCCGCCCTGGACAGTTCCGGTTTCTTCCACGGTATACTTGGGCAAAGTTTTATATTTGCCTTGAGTCAACTCTTGGAGAGCAGCTTTGTAGTTTTGGCGGGCCGGATCGCTGCGAATCTCCGCCGCTAGGCGTTTAAAGTGACCGTCTAACCAAGGGCGAATTAATTCTAACGTCTGGGCGCTCAAATAAAGCGCGGCGAGTAAGGCTTCCAAAGAATCGGCCAGTCTGGGAACAGCGCCTGTTTTGTCGGCGGCGGCGCTGCTGGAAACAATTAAATAGCGATCGAACCCGTAACTTTCAGCGATTGTAGCCAAAATGCGATCGCTCACCAAGATCGATCGAATAGCCGCAAATTCTCCCACCGTACAGTCAGGATAAATCTCAAACAACAATTCAGACGCAGCCAGCCGCACCACAGCATCACCGACAAACTCTAGCTGCTCGTAATTTGCCTTAGCAGACGCACTCGCATGAGTCAAAGCTAAATCGACGAGATGCCATTTGATCGAAGCATCCTTCGACAGTCCCAACTTTTCAATTAATGTTTCAAGTTGCTTTTGGCGACCAGGATAAAGCATATAGTTTTAGATTTTAGATTTTAGATTTTAGATTCTTCGACTTGCTTCGGCTCCCTTCGACTTCGCGGGCTCACAAGACGCGGGCTCACAAGTCGCGAGCGAACAAGTTTTAGATTTTAGAATGACTCATGACTATCAGGGTTTGAAGCTTGTCTGCCGTTGTATTGGGAGCATCTGGTGTTTTGCATTTATATAGTGCGAGCGTCCCCGCTCGCTCCTGCGTACAATACGCGAGCGGGGACGCTCGCACTATAATAAAAAAATGCTTTTTGCAAAACTGAGATGCTCCCGTTGCATTTTTTATTAAGTTCCGATTGATTCATATTAATAAAAAAGCTGTTCCTTAAAAAATCAAATATTCCGTAGGGTGCGCTGCGGTTCACCTTACAAAAAATACTCTTCCGCGTGCTTGTGGCGCACCACAGCCGAAAATTGGAGGGGAAAAAGTCGGACATAAGCCGGGTTCTGTTCTCTCAAATGCAAGCACTTTTCGAGGGCAGTTATCTATCTGGGACGTTTGTTACCAAACGCCTCAAGCGGTACCAAAAAACGGAACTGGTAAAAAACCA
>JBBSNU010000744.1:0-2003 GCA_038260455.1 Chroococcales cyanobacterium
GTATCGAACAGTTTAACAGCCAAGACTTTTACGCTTGTCACGATACTTTAGAGGCTTTGTGGATGGAAGCGGGCGAGCCTGCAAAAAAGTTTTATCAGGGAATTTTGCAAATTGCAGTGGGGCTTTATCACTTAGGAAATCAAAACTGGCGCGGTGCAGTAATCTTGCTGGGAGAAGGAATAAATAAGCTCAGTTATTATCAGCCGAGTTATGCTGAAATTGCTGTTGAAGATTTGCTCCGACAAAGTGCTAAACTATTGAGCACTTTGCAACAAGCCGGCCCGGAAGCAGTAGCTAATTTTCTACCGTTGTTCGCAGGTACAGAAGTTGCAGGCTTGCAATTGCCGTACATTTTGAAACATCAGACGCAGGGTTGACACTTCTTCAAATTATCTGCGTACATCTGCTTTGCATCTGCGGTTGACTATCAATCCAAGATTTATGCAACAAGTTTATTGACTAAAAGTCACGCCCAGGACTGAAGTCCGAACGATAAAACCTCAGCCAGAGGACAGAAGCCCTCTCGATCGAACTGTAAATCAGCCAAACACCTCGTGAAAATGGCTATTGTCTTGCTAGGATAATTGGTTGATGCTTTCGGGCTGGTCGATCGACCTCACGGGAATCTTTCTGGCCGTTAATTAAGATAAAATACCTAACCGATCGGGTGTGGTGGATCTAATCTCCGTAGAGAAAAATCTGGGAGTGAGATAATCCCCTTCAGCAATTTCACAAATTTTGAGGCTTGCAAGCTATGATGCCCTCCGCTAAACTACTCAATTCCCGTATATTCAAAGGATTGTCGCTGCTGTTGCCGCTCGCTCTGGCTGGCGCGATCGCCCCTCCAACCTACCCGCAAACCGCCACGCCCCGCACTCTGAGCGTGCGATCGGACATTCAAGAAGCCGACTCCAAAACCGGCATCGTGACAGCCCGCGGCAACGTCCAAATCAACTATCCAGCCCGCCAAATACAAGCAACAGCAGCTCAAGCTCAATACTTCAGCCGCGAACGCCGGATCATTCTCAGCGGCGACGTTTACGTATTGCAGCAGGGCAACAGCCTGCGCGGCGAAACCGTGACATACTTGATCGATGAAGGCAGGTTTATTGCCCTCCCAGACAATCCCGGACAGGTAGAATCAGTCTATCTCGTTGCTCCCGAACAAGATGCAGCAGCCCAAAATTCGATCGGCCCCACACCGCCCGCCAGTCGAACAGCCCCCAAGTAACAGCCCCCCATAGCAGCAAAATTTATCACCAAAAACATCAATTGTTGCATACCTACCTCGGACAATAATTTTTACCGAAATTCTTGTGGAACGGGCATCCTGCCTGTTCCGGGATCGGAGTTTAAATGCGCGACACCTGAAAGCTGAGAATAAATGCAAAATTTAGTCTGGAAAAAAGTAAAAACCTGAAGATTGTCAAATATCCACTTGAGGGGCGATCGTACCGGGATCATCTCAGTTTTGCATCTTGTATTGTGCGAGCTTAAGAGCTCGCGGATTGTATAACTCGCGAGCTCTTAAGCTCGCACTATAATCAAAAAAAATGCTTTTTCCAAAACACCAGATGCTCCCATCGTACCAACCCGCAGTCTGAAATTTAACTGCCAAGTAAATCCACCTAATTAAACGTAAAATTAGGTATCGCTCAAAGCCTTGTTGTGTCTTTATTCTTCCTTCTTTTTACCCTCCGAGTGAAGCCCTTATAGCCTCCTGCCTCCTGCCTCCTGCCTGATGACTGATGACTGATGACTGATGACTAATGACTTCTTCCTTCTTCTAAGAATTTGCCTAGGCAAGCATGAAAATTGTACTCGAAAATATTCACAAATCCTACGGAAAACGCCATGTAGTCAGTCGCGTCAACCTTTCCGTAGCTCAAGGAGAAATCGTAGGACTGCTCGGCCCCAACGGTGCCGGCAAAACCACAACATTTTACATAGCAACCGGATTAGAAAAACCCAATCAAGGGACTGTTTGGCTCAACGATTTAGAC
>JBBSNU010000745.1:0-1997 GCA_038260455.1 Chroococcales cyanobacterium
CTGAGCAACGATGCTGTCAGGAAGCACCGCCGCCAAATGCAAATGATATTTCAAGACCCCCACGCTTGTTTGAATCCGATGATGACTGTCGGGCAAAGTATTGCTGACCCTTTGTTTATTCACAAATTAGCTAATGCCCCGGAAGCTAAAAAACAAGTAATGCAAATGTTAGAGCGGGTGGGTTTGACTCCAGGGGAGGATTTCTTTCGCCGCTATCCGGGGGAACTCTCAGGCGGACAACAGCAGCGGGTTTCGATCGCCCGCGCTTTGATTACTCGGCCGCAACTGATTATTTGCGACGAACCGGTGAGTATGCTGGATGCTAGCGTGCAGACTCAAGTATTAGAGCTGATGTTGGAGTTGAAACAGGAATTTAATTTGACTTATCTGTTTATTACCCATGATTTGTGGGTGGCGAGATTTTTTTGCGATCGCATTGCGGTAATGAATGCCGGAAAAATTGTGGAAATCGGCAATACTAGGGAGATTTTTACTAATCCGCAGCACCCTTATACTCAGCAGTTATTGCAAGCAGCTCCTTTATTGGCTCGGACTCAATAAACCAATCTAAAATTGGGGAAATTTGATATCAGCCACCAGCTTCTAGATGGATTTCGGAAATTTCTGATTAAATTGGTTAAAGTGAAGGCATACTTTTCAAATCATCCCACGGACACCAAGCACTATATGGCAGAATCTGACCTAGGCAGTTTTGCGGTGGCCTCCGAAGCCTCACTCGCAATCGCAGAGGATGAGGACACCGAGATCGATCGTCCGACGGTACCTCGATCGTCAGCATACAACAACTGGTCTGCCGACGATCCCGTGGGAGCTTTGTTCAAAGAAATGGCTCGCTATCCTCTACTGACTGCCACCGAAGAGGTGGAGTTAGCTCGTCGCGTTCAAGAATTGGTAGCCCTTCTGGAAGTAGAAGAGCGTTTAAAGCAGGAATTGGAAAGAGTGCCAACAAAAGCTGAACTCGCTGCAGCTTTGGGGGTGAGCGAAACTCAACTGCAACAACTTCGCCACCAGTGTCAGTCGGCGAAACGGAAAATGATTAGCTCGAATTTGCGCTTGGTGGTTTCGATTGCCAAACGCTATCTCAACCGGGGCGTGCCTTTTCTTGATTTAATTCAAGAAGGAGCTTTGGGTTTGAATCGAGCCGCCGAAAAGTTCGATCCTGAGAAGGGTTACAAATTTTCTACCTATGCCTATTGGTGGATTCGCCAAGGAATTACCCGGACAATTGCCAATCAAGGGCGGACAATTCGCTTGCCGGTTCACATTGTCGAACAGTTAAATAAACTCAAAAGAGTTTATCGGGATTTGAGGCGTTCTCTTCAACGAAATCCCACTGAAACTGAACTTGCTAAAGAAATGGAAGTTACTGCCGAACAGCTTCGTTACCTCCAGCAAGTACGCCGGCAATCTTTGTCTCTCAACCACCGCATCGGTACGGAAGAAAGTTCGGAACTTTTGGATGTTCTGGAAGATAGCGCGACGCAATCTCCAGAAGCTCAGATGAATGAGATGATGATGCGCCAAGATATTTTGGAGGTGTTGGACAGTATTTTGACTGAACGGGAAAAAGAGATTGTTGCGATGCGTTACGGTTTGATAACCGGCGAACCTTACACTTTAGAAGAAGTCAGCAGTTTGTTCAATTTGTCTCGCGAACGAGTCCGTCAAATTCAAAATAAGGCTATGCGGAAGTTGCGCCGCCCTCAAGTGACGGAACGATTGAAGGGCTGGTTGAAATGAGCTAAAAAACATTGAATTGGCATTTGTCAAAGTCTTAAATATCGGATGTATGGTTAACTGGTTAACGGATTAACTGGTTAACTGGTTAACGGGCAGGAGCCTGGTAATCTCGTTTCCGAGAGCATCGGAATTATATATTTTAATCATTGATAGTGCGAGCGTCCCCGCTCGCGAAGTCCACCGCGCGCGGGGACGCTCGCACTATATAATTCCGATGCTACCGGATTTGATATAAC
>JBBSNU010000746.1:0-1990 GCA_038260455.1 Chroococcales cyanobacterium
AGTACCACGTCTTGGCTGTATTGAATTTGCAGTTCTAGTTGCTGCCTGTCAAACCCGATCAAAGCCACCATTTTGCCACCGGAGGCTGTGTCCATGAGTTCGGCGCGACGTTTGACCAAGCGCAATCCCGTTTCAAAGTCAAACACGCCTGCTGCGTAGAGGGCAACGTATTCTCCTAAACTGTGACCTGCCACCACTGCAGGTCGATCGCTCTTTTCTCGCACTAAGTCTGCCAAAATGCTTTCTATTACGTACAAGCAAGGCTGAGTGTAGAGAGTGCGAGATAGTTTTGCTTCTTCTTTTTGGCAAACTTCTGGGACAGACCAGCCTAAAATTTCTTTGGCTATCTCAAATTTGGCTTTGGCTGTTGGCAAGTTTAATAAATCTGCACCCATCCCGATCGCCTGGGAACCTTGTCCGGGAAATACCCATGCTGTTTTAGTCATTTTTCCGGTAATCTGCTAATTTGTGGTTGCTAAGAAAGTGATTCCAAAAATTCTTTGTTTCCCGCTTTTAATTTCGCTTGCTGGTATCCGCTATCTTTCGGTTCACGAACGATCTACTAGCGACTCACAATTATAACATATAACTGCGCTTTTTACTCGGTTTATATTTTTTTGCTACTTTAGTTCAGATCGATCGCCCTAGCGCAATTTTCCACCTGCGAGGAGGGGAAAGTCGATCGACAAATAGAGGATTTTCAATGGCAGCATACACTTTTCCAGAATTCCTGTCGGAGGATGCACGGCTTTGTGCGCGCATTACCGTATGTCTAACGTGTTAAAAAGGTAAATAATTTTTATTTTTCAATCGTCGCACTCCCGACAATCACGCTTGGCAAGTTGAAATCTGCCAAATATTATACCATTTCCCTAAAAAAATGAAACCGCCGGCCCGCGATCCCACCCCATAGTTCATCAGTAATTCCCCAATCGAAAATCGAAAACTTGTACGCTCGCGAAGCCGAAGTATCGAAAATCGAAAATCGTACTACCTTCCCCATTGAAAAATCGCCGCCCCCCAAGTCAAACCCGCACCAAAACCAGCAGCAGCAATAGTATCGCCTGCTTTAACTTGACCCAGACGCACGGCTTCGTCTAAAGCAATGGGAATTGAAGCCGCTGAGGTATTGCCGTAATTTGCCAAATTGCTGATGACTTTTTCTGGGGGAATTTTCAGCCTTTTAGCAACTGCATCGAGAATCCGCTGATTGGCTTGGTGCAACAGCAGCCAGTCTATTTCTGCGGCGCTGACATTTGCCCGAAACATAGCTTTTTCTATGACTTCCGGCACTTTTTTCACCGCAAAGCGATAGATTTCTTGACCGTTCATTGTGATGGGTTGAAATCCACCTACTCCGATATTCACACCTTCAATTAATTCTTTTGACTCGGCTTTGTAAGCCAAATTGAGAGACGAATTTTGCGTACCGTCGCTGCGAATTTCAAATCCCAAAAAGCGATCGACTTCGGAAGCTTGCAATACCACCGCACCTGCACCGTCTCCAAATAGAATGCAAGTACCCCGATCCGACCAATTCACCCAGCGAGATAAAATATCTGCTCCAATTAGCAAAACATTTTGATAAACCCCTGTCCGAATGAACTGCGAGGCTGTAACTAAACCAAAAACAAAGCCAGAACAAGCTGCTGTCAGATCGAATGCCACAGCTTTTGTCGCGCCTAACTGATATTGAATTTTGCCGGCACTGCCAAACAAATCGTCGGGACTTGAGGTGGCCAAAATAATCAAATCGATATCTGCGGGCGAAATTTCTGCCATTTCAATCGCCCTTCGGGATGCCTCGGCTGCCAAATCGCACAAAGAAGTACGATCGTCCGCCAACCTGCGCGATCGAATACCCGTTCTCGTCCCTATCCACTCGTCAGAAGTTTCTACTATCTGACTCAAGCCGTTATTATCAAGGGAAACCTGCGGTGTACAAGAACCGCTACCCGTGACGGCAATGCCGAACCCTGATTGCTGCAAC
>JBBSNU010000747.1:0-1982 GCA_038260455.1 Chroococcales cyanobacterium
ACGCCCTGACAATTTTGTTCGGAGTTGCACTTTTGGGACTGCTAGTAAGCTGGCCTCTGTTGGCTCGCCTCTCGTTAATTGTTGGTGGGTAAAGAGATATAACGTAGAAAATTTTAGGTGACATTTACAACCTAAAATTTTAAATAAATGAAGTCTTGAATAAAGATTTCAAACCCTATCCAACAATGCCAAATACATGAAAGACAATAACCGACAAGTCAATCTTTCCCGGCGCAATTCGCTCAAATTTGTAGCAGGAGCAATAGGTACAGGAATACTCGCAACACGACTAGGCGCTGATGTGGCTGCACCCGCACCAGCAATTGCTCAAAATGATATGACTCCCGATGCAGCTTTTCAAAGCTTAATGGATGGGAACAAGCGGTTTGTTGACAGAAAACGCACAAGTCCCAACCAAGACTTCCCCCGCCTCACCGAAATTGCCAAAGATCAAAAACCCTTTGCTGCTATTCTCGGCTGTGCAGATTCCCGCTTTCCTTCCGAGATTATTTTTGATCAGGGATTTGGAGATTTATTTGTCTGTCGCGTGGCCGGAAATGTTGCTACCCCAGAAGAAATTGGCAGCCTGGAATATGGCACGCTGGTATTGGGAGCAAAAGTGCTTGTAGTAGTCGGGCATAAAAGGTGCGGTGCGGTAGACGCAACCATCAAAGGAGCTCAAGTTCCCGGTCAAATTGGCAGTTTGCTCGACGCAATTAAGCCGGCTGTAGAAAGCTCGAAAGACCAACCAGGCGATCGTCTAGAAAATGCCTGTAAAGCCAATGTTGTGCTGCAAACTAAAAGGTTAAAAGGATCTCCAGTTATCTCTAAGTTAATTGAGGAAAACAAACTGAAAATTGTTGGTGGCTACTACGATTTAGACACGGGTGCAGTCAGTATTGTTACTGATTCCTGATGCAATTTGTGATTAATTATTTGGGGTAAAGTCAACATCTAAACTCTCAAATTATTAATCGCAAAAGCCTAGAAAATAGATTTTTTACTCTTCACTATTCACACATTATGCTTAGTGCCTTGCTCTGGTTGCCCGCGTTGGGCGCTGCGGTGGTGGGTTTCTTACCAGGAAATATCAATGCAATGCGGGTGCGCTCAGTAGCCTCCGCCTTCGCTGTTGCTGTTTTTCTGTTGAATATCCTGCTGCTGATTCAATTTGACACGACAAATTCTGGACTGCAATTTCAAGAATATTTGCCTTGGATTCCCCAATTAGGTTTGAGCTACAACTTAGGGGTTGATGGCTTATCTTTGCCACTGGTGGTTTTAACCGGATTGCTGACGGTATTAGTAATCTATGGTACCGGTGAAGAAATCGCTCGCCCCCAACTTTATTACTCTTTGATTTTACTGATCAATGCGGGGGTGGTGGGAGCTTTAATGTCTCAAAATTTGCTGCTGTTCGTCCTGTTTTACGAACTAGAATTAATTCCGTTTTACCTGTTGATTGCGATTTGGGGCGGCAAGCAGCGGGAATACGCTGCGATGAAGTTTCTGATTTACACAGCAGTTTCGGGACTTTTAGTTTTAGCAGGATTTTTGGGTGTAGCTTGGCTGAGCGGCTCTTTAAACTTCGATTACAGTGCGATTACTACTCAAGACTTGCCCTTGAAAACGCAATTAATCCTGCTAACAATTGTGCTGCTGGGGTTGGCAATTAAAATTCCTTTAGTTCCCCTGCACACTTGGCTACCAGATGCCTACGTCGAAGCTTCGCCAGCAACAGCAATTTTGTTGGGAGGTGTTTTGGCGAAATTGGGAACTTATGGCTTAATCCGGTTTGGTTTGCAGTTGTTTCCCGAAACTTGGTCGATTGTCGCTCCCACTTTAGCAATCATCGGTACAGTTACCGTGATGTACGGTGCTTTGAGCGCGATCGCCCAAAAAGATATCAAGCGCATGGTAGCCTATAGTTCGATCGGGCATATGGGCTACATCCTCGTCGCCTGTGCAGCCGGAACAAAACT
>JBBSNU010000748.1:0-1932 GCA_038260455.1 Chroococcales cyanobacterium
CATAGCGACGCACCTTACAAAATACTCGCTCAAACAAATGTTGGGGTAGTTAAGTCTTCAAAATATTTTACTTTCCCCCGCATATCCTTAAATAATTCTTCAGTTGAAAGAGACTTTTCATACTGAGAAATTCTCACAACTGGTTTATTCCCATCCATCACTACAATTTCTTCGCCTTCAAGCTCGACAAGTTGCAATAATTTTAGTAATTGAGCGGTTAATTGACTTTTGTTAACGGTTTTCATAGGACAATGATTAGTGTTGTGTTAAAACTACATTATATCTCAATACGATTCACTGAGCAAAACCTGTCATTGCGAGCTAAGAGCGATATCTAGGGAGATTGTCGCTATAAACTGACATGATACAGGATAATCGCGCTGTGGAATATCAATGCTAGCAAAAGGTGCAATAAGTGGCAGACCTTTCAATCCCTCAAAAGCGGGCGGACGGATTCTCAACTTATCCGATCGCAATGTTAAAATTACTGATAAAGGCGTTGGTTTAGTTGAAGCTCATGTTCGCAGATTTAATCCTGTGGGTGAAGCTGAACTAAGAATGGTAGAACGGTTAAGAAGTATAGCTGCACAAACCCTTCTAGCTGATCCTGTTGATTTGCGTTTCTACACTCACGAATTGCGCGAGTATCTGAGGTATCAAAAACTTGGCTATCCCATAGGGCAACCATAAAATCCCGATGAGGCTTATGAACTCTGGAACAACGCTCACACAGCGACTCTGGAAGATTATAAATTAAAAGAAGGCTTCGGCGTTTTATTTCATCCGAGCGTAGAGGAATTTTGATGAAAAACCTAACTCAATTAACCCAGCTTGAATTAGTGCTGCTGGAATTAGTAGCTAAAGGTCAAGGAAAGTGGAGTTGGTACGAACTCGCGAATGCACTTTCCCGTCGAGATGTACCGCGAGAACCTGACATGATGGTTGTCTTAAAAAAACTGTCTGCTGATGGCTTGGTTAAACGATATATCGAAACAGGTTCGCCCCGCGACAGATGGGAATTGACGAGGGAAGGGTCGATTTTGCTGACTGACGCAACCGCAAATCGGCAGCGCGAAAGTATACGTTATGCAATTGCGATTGAAAAAGCCAAAAGCAATTATTCTGCTTACGTTTTAGATTTGCCCGGATGTGTGGCAACAGCTACAACTCTCGAAGAGGTAGAACAGCAAATTAAAAAAGCAATAGTTTTGCACTTGGAAGAGTTGCGACAAGCTGGTTCGTCTATTCCTGAACCGAGGACTTTATGCAAATATGTTGAAGTTTAACTTAGAAACCAAATTTGTAGTTTGCATTAACAATCAAGATTATCAAGCATCCTTGGAAGTGCGAAAAATCTATCGAATCATACCCGATAATCGCGCTGCGGAACATCACTTGAGCCGAGTTGTTGATGAATCCGGCGAAGATTATTTGTATCCAGTCGCGTATTTTGTGCCGATAGAATTGCCGAAAGCCGTAGAAGCAGTATTTATATAGATAAGGGATTTGTTGGGACGGGTTCACACTTTGTCTAAAATATAGATCAAAGAGCCAGTAAACCAGCCCCGCAATATTACGGCCCGCACACAACATCAGTAATAAATTTATTAAATTTTTCCCCAAACAAAAAGCGCCCCTATTTCTAGGAGCGCTTTTTGTGATCTCAGACTAAAACTTAGCCGTTGATAGAAGGAGCAACCATTGCAACTGGAGTAGTTTCAGCAGCAGCCAAGTCAAGCGGGAAGTTGTGAGCGTTGCGCTCGTGCATTACTTCCATACCCAAGTTAGCGCGGTTGATGACATCAGCCCAGGTATTGATACCACGACCTTGAGAGTCGATAATCGATTGGTTGAAGTTGAAACCGTTCAAGTTGAAAGCCATCGTGGAGATACCCAAAGCGGTAAACCAGATGCCTACTACTGGCCATGCAC
>JBBSNU010000749.1:0-1928 GCA_038260455.1 Chroococcales cyanobacterium
CCCGCTCGCGTATTGTACAACTCGCGAGCGGGGACGCTCGCACTATAATAAAAAAATGCTTTTTGCAAAACTGAGATGCTCCCTAGGCGGATCAGTTTTTACGGCCTTCTATCAAAGTTATTCGATAGCTTGATCTAAAATTACTCTGAGCCGTTTACAGGCTTCCTCCGCCGTCATCGCCTCGCTAGTTTCCCACTCTGCAAAAGTCTCTTCCAGGGCTTCAGATAGTGCTTTTTCGTAAGCGATATCTTCTCGTTCAGTAGTATTCTGCTCTAAACCTCTCTTCATGTCTGCGTGGAGAAGCTCTAAAAATTTAATATCGTTGCCTAGATCGGCAGTCTCATCTTCATCTACCTCTTCAATTACCTGCAAACGTTCTTTATAGGCATTTATTTGATGTTCAATGGCTTTTATAATAAATCTTAAATCTTTAAATGATAGATTCATGTTAGCTTACTATCCTATAAATCACCTCTACAAGTAGTATAAGGAATCGATTTCAGAGTCATCGTCAGAGGTACGTTCGGCACGAATCTCGTCCATAATTTCCTGAAAATCTGGATCGTCTTTAAACACTCCCGCAAACTGCATCCAAGTGGGTTCTGAAGCCTGAATCGGTACTTCCCAGGAAATAGCTTCAATATGCTTAAGTCGTTCTAAAAATGTGGTTTGAATTTTGGTAATTGCTTCTTCTCGACTTGCTGCTTCAACTCGACATTGCGGAAACTCAAAAATAGAAGCAGAAACCTTTCCTGAAGAGAGGGTTTCTAACAGGAGTGTTACTTTCAATTGGCTAGATGGTTGGGATTGCAATACATTTAAGCTTGTTAACCTATTGACCATTCGCTTTAGTGATTTTATTAATTTCGCAGTACATATTACATTGCTGCACCAACTCTGATTTAACAGCGCAAAACTCCTTGCACACTATGAAAATTCTGCAAGCATCTCCAAATGCTGAATGAGGTTTGATCTTATATTTATACTTTAATGGCAATTTATAGTTAAAATTCTTTGATCCAAAGCATTTATTTTTAGCATAAAATCCGATAATCAACGATATTTTGTCAAGAGAGAAGAGATAGCCTACCTCCTTTTGAATAACAAGTTGTATGTCAATAACTTGAATATTCGATATATTGACTTTTGCCATTCTCAAAATCTTGATATCCTCCCTCCCACCAAACAATACAATCTGGTCAACTTGATGTATCTTAAACAGGTTGTGAATGTATTCGCGTAATTCATCTAGGCATTGGGAGCGTAGCTTTCTTGCTATAACTTTATCAGACTTTTCGATCCGGTAGCTCGGATCGAATACTTTCTGATACTCTCCTCTTTTAAGGTTTGCCACTCTTTCCGAAAATCCAACAGTTTTACCAATGTCATTGATAATATTTTTTCTGATAACAAGGAATACATCATAGGATAATTTTTTAGTCTCAAATAAAAGCTGATGGCGCTCTACATCATATATCACGGCACCAATTTCTGTCGGAAAATAGTCTGCTCTAAAAGAACCATAAATTGGCCCAAACTCCAAATCTAAAAATAGAGTATTCATCTACCTGCTACTTGCTAACTAGCTCAATTTTTTAATCTTACTATAATTGTGCAACGCCAAAGCACTTCCCAAATATAAAAAACAGGGCGGGCCCTAAAGCCCGCCCCGTCAAACGATCGACTATTGATTAATAATCGAAGTCGCCGCCGCCCATGCCGCCGCCGCCGCCAGAAGCAGCGCCTTCTTTTTCAGGCTTGTCAACGACGATGCACTCGGTTGTCAACACCATGCCAGCAATAGATGCGGCATTTTGCAGAGCAGAACGAGTTACCTTAGCTGGGTCAACGATACCAGCTTCAAACATATCGACAAACTCATTTGTCGCTGCGTTGAAACCGACGTTGAAAGGCTTTTCTTTGACGCG
>JBBSNU010000750.1:0-1920 GCA_038260455.1 Chroococcales cyanobacterium
AGATAGTCGGAACAACTGAGGGAAAGCAGGGAAAACTCGCTGTGCCCGGTGGCTTTCATCCCTTGTTCGATCGCCTCTACGACTTGTTGCGGTTCGACATCGCGCGCGGGGCGAGTCAGCATTCCCGGCTGACAGAAGCGACAGCCGCGGGTGCATCCCCGGCGGATTTCCACTGTCAATCTGTCGTGTACTGTCTGCACGTAGGGCACTAGGCCGATCGAATAAGCTGGTATCGGAGTCGCGACTCGGCGCAGAATTCGATCAGGAACTTGCCGGTGGTTGGGATGAACCGAACCGTCTGCCGCCATATCGTAAAATTGCGGGACATAAACGCCGGGAATTTGCGCTAAATCCAGCAACAGCGCTTCTCGACTCAAATTATTAGTTTTACCTTCTGCCAAAACCAAGCTGATTTCTGGCAGCAATTCTTCTCCATCTCCCAAGGCGATGAAGTCAAAAAAGTCAGCGTAGGGTTCGGGATTGGATGTTGCGGTTTGTCCGCCAGCAAAAATCAGCGGCCAATCGCCACCATTTTGGGGATTTGTCGCTCTTTCTTTCCAAGTTAGGGGAATGCCGGCTAAATCCAGCATTTCCAGAATGTTTGTTGCTCCGAGTTCGTAACTGAGGCTGAAGCCAAGAATATCAAATTCTGTGAGCGATCGCCTTGATTCTACTGCAAACAAGGGAGTTTTGGTCGATCGCAGTTTTGCTGACAAGTCTGGTGCGGGCAAATAAGCTCGATCGCACAACTGCCTCGGCAAAGCGTTCAAAATATTGTAAAGGATGATGTGTCCCAGATTGGAAGCACCAACTTCATACACTTCTGGATAAGTTAGCACCCAACGCACACAAGCTGCATCCCAAGGCTGGCGCGCCGCCCCCAACTCGTTACCCAGATAACGAGCAGGCTGATTAATTTCTGCTGTAAGTAATTCTTCGATTTTTACTGCCACGGCTCGACTCGCTCTGATATTTGCGACTCCTAAGCAGCCTACCTTAAAATCGCCCAACACGCCAGCGACAGTCTGCTATATTTTCGGGCATTTAACTATATTTGCTGTGTTTTGTTGATTGTTTCGACCTCTAGGCGGACTCTACCAATGATGTGGGGCGCGGGAGTTTGCCGCTTCAAAGCTCTCGACGCTTTCAAATATCTCAAAAACTCGATCGAGTTGACTGAGTTCCAGAACCATCCTAATCTGGGTGGAAACTGAGCAAATACTAAACCTGCGCCCCATTTTTTTTGCCTGCTTGAGGCCCGAAACCAATGCCATCAAACCGGCACTGTCAATAAATGTTACTGCGCCCAAATCTACGAGTACCGCCACAATTCTCTCAGCCCCAATTGCTGTCGTTAGTTGCCGTCCGAATTCTCCGGAGGTGGCTGCATTCAGGTGGTATAGGGGTTGAATCACTGTAATTGGTTTCGGGGCAAGAAGTGTCTGCATATATCAAACCTATGGTTAGTGTGTATTTTCTACTACTGTGCTATAAGGTTGTCAGCCTAAGCCTATTTGATACCTTTGAGCCTAACTTGCTCTGAGGGAAACCAACCAGTTATTTTCAATAATTTTACTGAATCTTTATTTATTTACTCTTTTTTATGAAAGTTTCCGCAAGATTTGGAGAGCAAACGTAAGCTACTATACTATTTTTTATTTATGCTAGCAAGTTTATTCTTGGCAACTATAAAAATGGCGATCGACCTTGCCCTAGCTGTTAAGTTAAACCGATAAATGTAATTTAAATCACTTATGGGTTGTGATTTAGATCGCGCGCGCGATCGACTGTTAATATTAAAGTTATAGTGTATGGAGTTCTCAGAGCTAATATGCAAGCAACTTATGCTATTCGTCATCTGGTAGAAAAAGCCCTCTACATTAAGCAGTTGACGCCTGACATTGAAAACGAAATCAACTA
>JBBSNU010000751.1:0-1889 GCA_038260455.1 Chroococcales cyanobacterium
CCCGGTGACGAACAGGTGGCGATGCTGGATTTTACGGAAGAAGAAAGCGATGCAGCGGCTGCGCTGTTTGGCTGCGACTGTCAGTTGTGTATTAATTCGTTGCGTCAGTTGCGGGGTTTGCCGCCCTTGGACTTGACTTGAGGTCGATCGGCGCGATCGCATTGGGACTCAGGATCGAAAATCGGGTTTCCGATCCCCGCGCGCTACAGTTCCAAATAGTTAGTTCGCAGCGCTTGGAAAGCACAAATATTAGCGGTTCATCCCAACTTCGCAAGACTCAAGCGAAACATATTTTTAAAAGGTGGAATTGAGAAAATAAAGCTGTTGAATAAACCCATCCGCTGATAATATTGTGACGGTGCATCTTTCATGGTTTTGACTTCCAGAATTTGATAGCGGGCATCCCATTGGGCGATATCTCGAATATCTTTAATTCCCCAATCAAACTTAGCTGAGTAATGCTTGATTGCGTCGTGTTGCTTCTGATTTTTTACCATGAAAGGCGACATCGAATCAAAGGCAAAGTAGCAGCCGGGAAAGTTTTCGACTAACAAAGCAAGTAACTGCTTTACCTGCGATTCAGACAAATACATCAACACTCCTTCGGCTACAAACATTATCGGGCTGGAACCGATCGCTTTTACGCGATCGACCCAGCTATAATCTAGTACAGAAGACGCGATAAACTTGCGCCGTTCTGTCTCTTGAAAGTATTTTTCCCGGACTGCCATCGAGTCAGGCATATCCAAATCAAACCACCGTACTTGACCGTTATCAAGCCGTTCAAAGCGAGTGTTTAGTCCGCAGCCAATTTCCACAAAGCTGCTATTAGGATTTTCCTGAAGAAAAGATTTAACCCACCCGTCAAGCATTAGTCCGCGCAGGCAAGTGCCAATCTGACTGCCTTTTGCTTTCTCTAGTTTAGAGAAATCGTATTCAATTTGTTCGATGATTTCCACAGATTTTGGATCTGTGATAATCGGGTCTGTTTTGGCTGTTTCGATTGCTCTTGCCCACAAGGTAATTAGCAGGGTTTCTTGGACTATGCCGAGTTCAACTTTGGTTTTAGTCATGAGTTTCTCCTGTAAATTGTAATCAAGAAAGTGACAGAGCAAAGCTACTTAAAAAACTCGATATTTTAGCCAAATTTTCGGCAATACACTACATTACACCACTTCCCATGCTACTTGCAAATTTATCTCATTAACCACAATAACCTATCTCAACGTTATTTTACAGGCTGGCAGTAAATGGGCGGGGCGATCGACAAACCATGCCGCTTAGGATATAATAAGAATGATTATTATTATCATACGCTATGGTCAGTTCTCCAGTCCAGTCGCCACCAGCTAAAAGTCATATCCAGACAGACTCCCAAGGCTTGCAGCGCCTTCGTCACACCTGCGCCCACATCTTGGCAATGGCAGTCCAAACTCTCTTTCCAGAGACAAAAGTGACGATCGGGCCAACCACAGACAACGGGTTTTACTACGATTTTGACAGAAAACAAGCATTTACCCCCGAAGATTTGAGCAAAATTGAGGCAGAAATGCGGCGAATTATTCAAGCTAATTTGCCAGTAATTTGCGAAGTTGTAGAACGCGAACAAATTCGGGATGAAATTGCACAATTAGGGGAACCATACAAACTAGAAATCCTCGACAGCATCCCAGAAGGTGAGACAATTACCCGCTACTTTATTGGCAGTCCCGATGCTGGCAAATTGTCTGATGCCATCGTCAATTTAGAAGGCTCTTCTGGGTTTGCGGTGTAGAGTGTATAATGTAGGAACTTTATGCTAGAGCGTCGCTCATGGATTTTCATCTTGACGGATTACTCAATTTGCCAGGCATTACGATTGAAAGATGTATTAAAAATGATAGAAAAAC
>JBBSNU010000752.1:0-1786 GCA_038260455.1 Chroococcales cyanobacterium
AAAACCATGTGTCAATTACTGGGAATGAACTGCAATGTTCCAACCGATATTTGCTTCTCTTTTGAGGGTTTTTCTGCAAGAGGTGGCAGAACAGACGTTCATCAAGACGGTTGGGGAATTGCTTTCTTTGAAGGTTTGGGATGTCGCCTTTTTATAGACTCTAAACCTGCTATTGATTCTCCGGTTGCGGAAGTTGTGCGCCGCTATCCCATTCATTCAACTAACGTTATTGCTCATATTCGCAAAGCTACTCAAGGCGAAATTGCTCTGGAAAATTGCCATCCTTTTATTCGGGAACTTTGGGGACGTTATTGGGTGTTTGCTCATAACGGTAATCTGGAAAATTTTCATCCTGAAAATGCGGGATTTTACAAAGCTGTAGGCAAAACTGACAGCGAAAAAGCATTTTGTTTGATATTAGAAACGTTGCGAGAAAGTTTCCCTCAAAACAAGCCTGCTTTGACGGAAATTTACGAAGTTCTAAACGAAATTACTAAAACTTTGGCAGCGCACGGAATTTTTAACTATTTACTTTCTGATGGAGAACATTTATTTACACACTGTTCTACTAATCTGCATTATATTGTGCGACAAGCACCTTTTGCTAGGGCGCACTCGATCGATGAAGATGTAACTGTGGATTTCCGGGAACTGACACAGGAAGGCGATCGCGTGGCGGTTATTGCTACTTTTCCGCTGACTGATGATGAAGTTTGGACGCAGATTCAACCGGGACAATTGCTGGTATTTCAGGATGGTTTACCTGTTAGTTTTAATTGAATATTTTAAAATCAGGATAGAGCAGTTCGACGCGCCGATTTTCCAAGATGCGCGAGGAGATCATTTGGTGGTATTCGTCGATCGACCATTTAACTGCAATTACGCTCATGGCGGTGGTTTTTTATGGCTGGTCTGATTTTAGATTATAGGCGATCGATTGATATTTTAAAAGTAACATTTGCCTCCCATCCGATAATTCCTGTTACGATGTTTGCGTCGCATCACCCACAGTAACAAGCCCGTATTTATGGGCTGACTCTAGAGAAACGTCGGGAAGGTTGAGCAGCAGTTCATCCCATGTACTGTGATTTTGTAAAGCCTCTACAACTACTGGCAGCGGCTCAGATAAAATGGTTTGAAAATCTGCTTCTTCTGGAAATTGAATTTTAAATGCTAATTGCTCTGTAGGAGGTGTAAATTGAGCGTTAACATCCTTGCGGTTGCCTCTTGCATCGACGCGATACCAGCCAACTTCTGGCAAGTAAACTGCATTAAAACCGTGCAATGTGTAGGGCGCACCTTTGTCATCAATGCTCAATCTTTGGTAGCAAAAACCTGCGGGAATGTTGTTAGCCCTGAGCAATGCTGCTAATAAGTGACTTTTCGCAAAGCAATAACCTGTTTTGTGTTCCAGTACATCGGATGCGCGACAGGTGACGGGATTCATCTGATAGTCGTAGCTGTGGCGAATTTCATCTCGAACCCACTCAAAACAAGATTGGGCGATCGCCTTTGATGTATGATGTTTTGATGCTATCTTCTGAGCAAGTGCTAAAATTGCGGGATGATCGCGATCAATAATGTCAGTCGCTGCTAAATAGGTTTTCATTTCTGGAATCATTTTTCTGATACCCTTTCTGCCTGATAAGTAGATCGGCGCAAAAAAACCGAACTATGTTAAAATAAGTAAACAAAGAGAATACATCTACTAAGGTAACTCAATATATGGGCGCTAGATTAAGGGTATTCCTGACTCAACAACAAGACAAAACTCTATTAGAACTGA
>JBBSNU010000753.1:0-1748 GCA_038260455.1 Chroococcales cyanobacterium
CTTAGATACGGGGACTTTGATAACGCTGTCGGTGGCGACGAGCATCGATGCCCTCGCCGTTGGAGTCGGATTTGCTGTCTTGAAAGATTCTATTGCCCAGGCAGTGACTGCGATCGGACTTATTACTTTCTTTTTAGCTTTGGCCGGGGTGTTTATTGGACACAAATGCGGCAACTTGTTTGCTAATAAAATTGAGATGTTGGGCGGAGCAATTTTGATTTTTATTGGCAGTAGAATCTTGTTTCTGCACTTAACAGAAGTGACAATAGTGATAGGGCAGTAGTCATTAGTCAGTAGTCATCTTGCCCGCTCGCGAAGTCGAAGGGTGGTCATTTTAGCCTGAGCGAAGCCGAAGGCTAGTCATTAGTCATTTTCCAAAATTTAACTTCCCAATTTCCAATTCCCAATTCCCAATTCCCAATTCCCAATTTCCAATTCCCAATTACTTTTTTTCAATTCCCAATTCACCAAAGATGGTATAACAGAAATATTGCGTTAAAGGATAAAAATTCCGTGCTGAAACTTTACGGCGGAGCCCGCAGCAGGGCCTCAATTGTCCAGTGGTATCTCGAAGAAATAGCGGTTCCCTACGAATTCGTCATGCTGGATATGCAGGCAGGGGAACACTTGCAGCCAGAGTTTTTGGAAATTAACCCGATCGGCAAAGTACCGGCAATTGTGGACGGAAATTTTAAACTTTGGGAATCCGGCGCAATTTTGCTGTATTTAGCTCAAAAATACGGTAAAATGCCCGAAAGTATCGAGCAGCAAGCCGAAATCGTGCAGTGGGTCATCTTTGCTAACGCCACCCTCGGCCCGGGAATATTTGTTGAAGCTAGTCGCGATCGCGAAACCCCGAAAATGTTAGAACCGTTAAATCGCATATTCGAGAAACAGCAGTTTTTAATGGGCGCTGAATTCGGTGTCGCTGACGCTGCTGTCGGGTCAATGTTGGCCTACATCCCGATGATGCTAAAACTTGACCTCAGCCCTTATCCGGCTGTTTTAGATTACATGAAGCGGATTTCCGAAAGACCGGCATTCAAAAAGGCGATCGGCGGGAGTTGAAAGAAGTTCGGCAACGGATTTTTTAACGGATGTAATGGAAATACGACTGGTGCGCTGGGAATCAAGAAACCGGGTTTTTCGCCGACATTCAGGGTTTTAATCAAGTATTTCGCAAAAAACCCGGTTTCTGGCCACCCATGCGTCTAGGACAAAGAAACCGGGTTTTTCATCGAGATTCAGGGTTTTAATCGAGTATTTCGCCAAAAACCCGGTTTCTGGCCACCAAGTCCGAGAAGAGAAAGAAGAACGAAACAAAAATTAACACATAAAATCAGGGGCAATTGGTGAACTGCCCCTGATTTTTAATGCAATTAACCTTATCTGAACCCGACAGCCGCTTGCCAGACAAAAGCCAGCAGCAAGAAAAACACGGGAATGACTGGCAAAACATTAACCAAAGGGTCAAAGATTGCATAAGCCTCGGGCAGTTTAGCCAACAGTAATGCAGCTTCCATGAATCAACCTACCTATCCAACACAATTCTAATAATTGTCGCATATCTTCACCCAAGGCAATCACGATCGATCGACACTCGGTGTCAGCCAGTGGGCAAACTCTTCGGTAAATCGATCGGCCAAAATCGCCTCCCGCATCCTCCCAGTAAAGCGAATCAACTCCGTGACGTTGTGCAGCGCCAGCAAAGTATAGCTGAGTGCTTCCTTAGCCCGCGCCAAATGCGC
>JBBSNU010000754.1:0-1720 GCA_038260455.1 Chroococcales cyanobacterium
ACAAATCCCTCTAAATCGGCGACTATGCGATCGGAGAGACCGACAACCTCGCCTTCGGGTGTGCCGGTATACATTTCTACTTCAAAGCCTTTTGATAGCAGCACGTTTGTTCCTCAGCTAAGTTGAGTGCTAGTTTCTAGTATCCCAAAAATTGAGCTGTTCGTACTATCTGCCACGAGGCAGAGTTGTAATTTTTGGTGGCTGACACTGAAACCTGGTGTTTGGGGGGCAACTTTGTGAGAGGTCAGTGAACCAGATCGTGCCGTCACTCTTGACTACCAAAGAAATGGGGCTGTTGAGGCGCTTTCCTCGGTAGCGATCGACCAACACCTGCCATTCGCCGCCGTGTTCGCGCCGGACGATCGCGCGCAAACCCGACGAACACGAGACAAGGCGACATTCGCGATCGCGGTAATTGCCACTTTGATAGTCGGAGGGGTTGTTTGACACTCCTCGGCAGTCATGGCGCGAGGATTCTTGGTTCATCGACATACCTTAAAACTACCTATCCTTGCGGCAATATTTAAACTGGATATCCGTTCTATTGAACCAAATATCAAGCCCAACTTAGATATTCCCAGAGGGTGTTATCTCCCCAAGCTTTTGAGAATTAATTCTCTTGTTCCCGTATGCCCTACGGTACAATTAAACTTTTAAAGGTTGATTTTTCTGGTTTTGGCTTACGTTAGTTAGCCTAGCTGTTTTTATGGTTTTCGCCACCCATTTATCATTATTGTTTTCCGACCTTTCGTTTAAGCTTGGTGTCTTATGTGTATCGGCGGTTATTCTACCTGTGATACTATCATTGTAATCTATTTTCAACAGAATACGGGAAGATTTAAGAATACAATCTCAATGAGATCATATATAAACCAAGCAAATATAAAGCCGTCCTAGAAGGACGGGGCTTTTACCCAAATTTCTGGTAAAACGCTCATTCCATCACCGGGACTCCAACGCAGCAAGCGATTGCCGTGAGCGTCGCTCCACACCACGCTATCATCTTCATGGAAATAAACCGGGCCTTCGCTCCAGACGGCACCGCTGACAACTTTCTGGAGTGAAGCATCAGGGCGCAAAAGCGATTTCATGCGCTCCTCATAAATATTGATGACTTCAGACATTGATATTTTCTACCATTTTAAAGGTCATTTATATCCTGAAACAATGATTAGTAAAATACAAATCAGTCTTTAGATGCAAATGTAAATTAAGCCATTAGATATAAAAATTTAATCAAAAATGTTAATTTAAACGCATAAAAATATCAAAAAAAGCTGTTGTGCTTTGTTAAATAAATACAGGACTTACGCACGGGTGGTAAGAAACCGGGTTTTTCCACCAAAATACTTGCTAAAAACCTAAATATCAGTTAAAAACCCGGTTTCTTTGTTCGGAGTGCGTAAGTCCTGTAAATAGCAGGCTAGACCTTTTTTAGATATAATTAACATCTAATTTTCTGTTTATTTAAATTCTTCAAACTCTCAATAGGATTAGTGCAATGGCGAACTTAGCCGCAACCAAATCTATCGCTGCTGTGCCTTCACTGCCAGCAGACAAATTTGTTGGTAATCTAGAGCTAAGGGGCTTGCAATTAAATATAACCCCAGTTATCTTAGAAGAGTAAGAAACAAAAAATCTGACATGAGCGGTTGTGACCTCTGTAATTGGGATGCGAGAAATGATCTTGAGTGAAACCGTTAAATCGACGTTCAAGGAT
>JBBSNU010000755.1:0-1689 GCA_038260455.1 Chroococcales cyanobacterium
AGTAATTGTTTCTCGCAAATTAGTGTAAGCTTTGGCAAAAGGCGGTTGTTTTTCCGAAAGTCCCAACAAATCGGAAGTAACTAAAACTTGTCCGTCGCAGTGCGGGCCGGCCCCGATACCAATGGTGGGAACAGTTAATTTTTGAGTAATTTGAGCAGCTAAGTCTGGGGGAATGTGTTCTAGGACGATCGCAAAAACACCGGCTTCTTCAAGTGCGATCGACTCTGCTATGATGCGATCGGCAGATTCCGCTGTTTTGCCTTGTTTTTTGTAGCCTAGTTGGTGTACCGACTGCGGAGTTAAACCGACGTGTCCCATCACCGGAATTCCGGCGGATGTTAGCTGCGAAACCGTAGCAGCCACGGCTGGATATCCACCTTCTAATTTTACAGCTTGAGCGCCTGTTTCTTTCAAAACTCTCCCTGCCGAGTGCATCGCTTGCTGCGGACTTTCCTGATAGGTCAAAAACGGCAAATCGACCACAATTAATGCTTGTTTGACTCCGCGACGCACTGCTTTAGCGTGGTGCAGCATTTCATCGAGGGTTATGGGTAGGGTTGTTTCGTAGCCTAAGACTGTCATGGCGAGGGTATCGCCGACTAGGATGATATCTACGCCTGCTTGGTCGAGTAGTTTGGCGATCGCACAATCATAACCTGTCAGCGCGACAATTGCACGTCCTTGCTGTTTCCACTGAATAAGTTGGTGTGTAGTTACTGCCATTTATTGCAAATATATATTGACTTTTTGGGTTTAAACAGTCTTGAACCCACGCATTCTATTGTAGGGTGCGCCGCAGCACACCTTACCGCTATGATTATAGCGTAAACTCAATCACTTTTTAGCCTTAGTCCTGACTGTTAAAACTACACCCGAATATAACTTTGATTGCCTTCGTTTGGTAAAACAATCAACCGTTGATTTTTCAAATCAGGTTCTAAGCCTAAATCTTCCAAAGGAATTAAGCCTATTAAAGGTTCTTGTCCTGCGGGTAGTTCCACGCAATCATACCTTCCTTCTCTTCCCGCTAAGGCAAGACTGACATTTTTAAAGAGGCGAAATTTTCTAGATCCGATTACAGTATGTCCGTCAATTTCTCCAACTAGGGTTAAACCTAGCTGAGCGATAATTTCTTCCGGCAAGCAAAGTCGAGTTGCCCCTGTATCAACCAATACGTTATCGAGAGTGATTGAACGTACTTGGTCTGTTGCTATAAACCCTCTTTCTGCCAGCATCTTGTCTACTTCGTTGGTGACGGCGATTGTTGCAGTAACTCTGCCCATGTTTTTACCCTTCTGTTATGCTAGATAGTGCGATCGCGCATTTCTCAATAATATTTTTGTGATCCTGCTGGACGACCATCTTACATTTTAGCAAAATATGTAGCTAAAAGGGCGATCGCCAAAGCTAAATATCGCTCTGACTTACGCATCAACTAGGTAATTTTGTCATGATTCGCTGCCGTTGACAATCTCCAACCCTTAATCGATAGTTAAGCTGTTGTGCATTTAAATTGTCTGTCAAAAAAACATCAAACTATGAGTGTGGCCGCCACTCTTAGCCCGCCCCCAATATCCAAATTAAATCCACCACAGCTTAACAGTTTGCAAATACAAATGAATGCGTGTAATTACGCAATCATCTATTATCCCAACTACTTGCTAAAGCAGATTTATGTTAAAAGTTGTC
>JBBSNU010000756.1:0-1598 GCA_038260455.1 Chroococcales cyanobacterium
CGAAAATTTGGAACTACGCTGTCACCTTGGCTTTGCCTGATTTAGGAAAAGAAGGCAACTTGCTGGGCTTTGTGGTAGGTCGCGAGCCTTACTTGGATAAACTTGACGCTCCCGGCAATTTGGATAACTTCAGAAACGATAATTCGTGGCACTTTGAAGGCTTCTACAAGCTCAAGGTTTCGGATAACATCGCTGTGACTCCGGGCGTCATTTGGATTACTAACCCCAATCAAAACGATGGCAACGATGACATCATTATTGGTACTCTGAGAACTACTTTTACGTTCTAAGAGCGGGTGAAAGAAAGGCAGGGCGGGGTCAACCCTCTCTGCTAATTCTAGCCAAATTTAGCCCTGCTTCCGGCAGGGCTTTTTTGTGCGCGAGACGAATTGGGGGCGGACAAGCAATTGAAAATTAGACGAGCAATTGCATAAATCTTTGATCGATCCTTCAACCGCAGATGTAAGGTAGATAAACGCAGATCGACGCAGATAATTGCCCGATCGCAGAGCGAATGAAAGCCATGCAAGTCTCCGATCAGTCCTAGACTTTGATATGATGTCCAATCGATTGACAGCTCTAAAATTGGTTCGTAGTGCGGACTTTAGTCCGCTCCCGGATTGCGGACTAAAGTCCGCACTACGAACGAACGGTTTTTGGGCGTTGCTGATTTACGGTATGAACGGCTAAATATGCAAATCATAAAAACCATTGTCCACAAAGCTTCTGGATTTTTGCCTGGTTCTTTTTCATACCCTGATTAAGCAACGCCGGTTTTTGTTATGGTAATCGACCGGACATCAGATGAAACCCGGTTTGTTGAGAGAAGACAGTAGAAATTTATGAAAGTCGATTAAGTTCAGTGGAAAACCGGAGTATAATAACAATTGAGGAATTAAAATTTTGAACTCAACATTGAGGAAAATTTTAAGATCGGACTTCGGAGTCGAGAATTCAGGTATTTGAAGCAATATGGTAGAACTCTCCTGTAAAAGCGAATACGCAATCTTAGCTTTGCTAGAGCTTGCCGATTGCTACGATGAGGGCGAACCCCTGCAAATTCGCCAGATAGCGGCTCAGCAAAATATTCCCGATCGATATTTAGAACAGTTGCTGGCTACCATGAGACGCTGCGGGCTCATTCGCAGCCAGCGAGGTGCTAAGGGTGGTTATATCTTGGCGAGGGAACCGTGGACAATTACACTGCTGGAAATTATTAACTGTCTCGAAGGCTCAGAATTAGATCGCTCCCAAAAAGACTCGCCGGCTCAAACGGTAGAAAGTTCAGTAATTTGGGAAGTTTGGCAAGAAGCGCGATCGACTGCCAACTCGGTTTTGCAAAAATACACGCTACAGGATCTGCGCGAAAAACGCAATGGCAGGCGGCAGCTCGATATTATGTATTACATCTAGTTAGTATTGCCAACGAGCAATTAACAATTTACTCTCAACAAACAGACAAAGATTATGCGTATTGCTGGCGACATTACAGAATTGGTGGGACACACACCCCTGGTGCAACTCAACCGCATTCCCCAAGCCGAAGGCTGCTTGGCTCGGATTGTGGTCAAACTCGAAGGCATGAATCCGGCAGCATC
>JBBSNU010000757.1:0-1589 GCA_038260455.1 Chroococcales cyanobacterium
CGATCGGGGCCGCGATCCCGAACAGATTTTTGAAGAGTTTCTCGGCGCGGATGCTAATGAAGACCGATTTTGGCAGAAGGTTAAAACTAATTTGCAAGCGGGTAAAATTCGCTTAGTGTTTGTCGCTGACGAGATTTCCGCAGAAATGCGCCGAGTTGTGGAATTTCTCAACGAACAAATGGACCCCGTTGAAGTTTTTGCCCTGGAAATTAAGCAGTATGTAAGTGAAGACGGTTTGAAAACCTTGGTTCCCAGAGTGATCGGTCAGACAGCCGAAGCACAGCATAAAAAATCCAGCGCAACGCGCGAAAGAAGGCGCTGGGATGAATCGTCATTTTTTGCGGAAATCAAAGCTAGACGGGGCGCGGACGAGGCGCAAATGGCAAGAGCAATTTACCATTGGGCAAAAAGTCAAGAACCCGAAGTTCAAATCCACTGGGGCACAGGAGATATCTACGGCGGTTTCGCCGCTCAATTGCATCACAGGGGAAGAAAACCCTATCAGTTATTCACTGTAGATATTGCTGGCAGAATGGAGATTTCTGCTGACAATTACGGTTCCGGGCCGCCGTTTAATGCGGAGGAAAATTGGGTGGAATTGAGAAATAAGTTTAGTTCGATCGGTCTTTCACTACCTACAGAACCAGGGGAAAGAAGGTCGCCGAGTCTGGCATTGTTTACTTTGCAAGACGAATCAGCCCTCAAGCAAGTTATGGAAACTTTTGATTGGGCGATCGAGCAAATTAAAACGTTATAGTTACACTCACAGATGAGAGAAACGGAGGACACGGCAGTGCCGTTTCCCTACCCCGATTAATTGTAGGGAAACGGCACTGCCGTGTCCTGTCCTGATTGTGGCTAATATTAATTCCGATGCTACCGGATTTGATATGACGCACCCTACTCTATGTGCTGGGTAGTATGTATATGCCCGGTTCAGTGTCTGGCCCAGGCAGAATTTCACGGCTGCTTTTAACACCTTTACTTTCGCACAGATTTGCAAACGATTCTAAACCCTCTAATCTTGCTAAAAGTTCACTCAACCCATCCAAATATTCAGCTACAGCAATTTGGCGATGTGTCCATGCTCGATCAAATTTAGCAGAACTATAGGACATTTCAAACTCTACATCAACATAATTTTTTTTGCCTCGGATTTGGTCAGGAGATAAAGTGCGATCGCTTGGTGATATTTCTGTAATTCGTTCTACTCGTTCGGAGGTAATATGGTTCTTAAACCGAGCATTAGTAAAGCGATAAGCAGTAGATAGATAAGTGTTTTCATCATTAATTAGTGCCTTAGCCCATCTTTCCGCGACTTGTTTAAATTGGGGGATTTCTAACGCCAGTAATTCTTTAGCTTCTTGATGTTTCCCTATTTCTAAGAGAAGATTGGCTTCTGTTGCTGTGGCTACGGCCCAACCTTGAATAGAAACATCAGCATTAAGCATAATTTCAGCATCTAATTCTGGGGTAGCTTGGATTGCTTGATTACTGAGAAATAGTCGCACTCTCGAAGCTGTTTTAAGGGCTGAGCTCCGTGATTCATCAGGAAAACGAGAACGATCATCAAGTTCAGCTTTTAAAGC
>JBBSNU010000758.1:0-1579 GCA_038260455.1 Chroococcales cyanobacterium
CTCTAAGAAATTGGAAAATCATATTGCTGCCATTTGGCGTTTTGTGCATCATTATAATGCTAGTTTACAACTCTAGATGCCTACTTTTCTTTGAATTAGGTTTTGTTTTATCATCTTGATCCTTTCCTTCAGGGCACTACCTGAAACTGCAACTTGCTCCTGTAAACTTAGTAGCTTTAGCAACAGAGGTAATCGCAACACTCGCAGATTTATCGGCGGCGCGCCGAGTTTATATTAGTACGAGTTACGGAGAGTCAGATTTCCGTCGCTCTTTGTGGGTAAACGGCGATGCAGTCCAACTCCAGCGCGTTTTTGTTAATTTGCTAACAAACGCGCTCAACCATTCTCCCAGAGGCGGTAAAGTAGAAATTGTGATGGCATCTCATTCAAATTATCAGGTAGTGAAAGTGATCGATAGCGGGTTGGGAATTACCGCAGGGGAACTCTCGCACCTATTCGAGCGTTTTTATCAAGGAAATAGCGATCGGCAAGCTAAAGGATCGGGATTGGGATTATACTTATCTCGTCAAATTATTGACGCGCACGGCGGTATAATTTGGGCAGAAAACAAATTGCCCCACGGTGCTTTGTTTGGATTCCGACTACCAGCAATCTCCGCCAATGAAACCTAATTCTCCCTTACGAATTCTCTTAGTTGAAGACGACGAACTGTTTCGGTTGGGACTGCAAACTCGATTGCAGCAGGAAAGTTGCTTGCAAATAATTGCCGAGGCGGAAGATGGCGAAACTGCGGTAGAATTGACTCAGGAATACTTGCCGGATGTGGTGGTTTTGGATGTAGGTTTGCCGGGAATTGGTGGCCTTGAAGCGTGCCGCCAAATTAAACAACGACATCCCGAAATTCCCGTTTTAATTTTAACATCCCATTCCCAAAAATCGTTAATTGAAAGGTTGATGGCTGCGGGAGCTCACGGATATTGTCTCAAGGGAATTGCGGCGGAAACTTTGGTTTTGGCAATTCGATCGGTAGCGTCGGGCGCTTCTTGGTGGGATAAGGGCGCAACTGCGGAAATTAGGGCAGTTTTTACTCATGCTGAACCTGTGAAAGTCGGGGGAAAATCGGAAGTTTTAGACAATCCGCTGACGAAGCGGGAACAGGAAATTTTGGCTTTAGTTGCTGGTGGGAAAAGCAATCAGGAAATTGCACAAATATTGTACATTGCTCCGGGGACTGTGCGGGTGCACGTTCACGCGATTTTGCAAAAGTTAGAAGTGCGCGGTCGCACTCAAGCAGCAGTGCTCGCTATTCAGAAGGGATTGGTAGCAAAAGAACTGTTAGGCGATCGATCTTAAGTCTGATAGTTTATAATGACTGACAAAACCTCCGTAAATAAAAACTATGAGCTTTATCAATCCAAAAATAGATTTTGCGTTTAAGAAGATATTCGGTTCTAACGAAAGCCGAGAAATTCTGATTAGTTTTTTGAATGCGATGCTTTATGCAGGGGAACCAGTTATCGAAGATTTAGAAATCATCGATCCTTATTTAGCTGGGCAAATTTTTGGCAGCAAAGATACATACTTAGATGTGAAAGCTAGAATCAATAACGGTACGACA
>JBBSNU010000759.1:0-1570 GCA_038260455.1 Chroococcales cyanobacterium
GCGATCGATCGATATCAGAAATAATCATATTTAAGTAT
Source organism: Chroococcales cyanobacterium (assembly GCA_038260455.1). Lineage (GTDB taxonomy): Bacteria > Cyanobacteriota > Cyanobacteriia > Cyanobacteriales > Microcoleaceae > Microcoleus. The sequence continues at coordinate 39 of JBBSNU010000759.1, forward strand.
TATCGATCGAACTTTAACAACCAAAAACCTGTATAAGTCATACCGCTATCATCCGGCTGCACCAACAAAAAATGCAATCCTTTACTTAATTGCTGGCGCTGTTGGTAAATTTCCGCCGCCGCCTTCACCTCGCTATCTTCAAAAGTAGCCACAACCCACCTATCTGCCAAACCAGCTTCCAAAATCAATCCATCTGGAGCACCAGCAATATAATTCAAAGCAAAAGGTTTCGCATCCTGAAGCCATTTAGCCAACCGCATCGACTGTCGCCCGCCGTCAATCACAACACCGGGCACCGGTACAGTTGAAGCTAAGCCCAAAGTCAGCGGTAGCAGCAATTCAGGCATTTCCAATATTGGTATGGGACGTTCTTGAAAAGCTTCTACAATATCGCCTGCGGGTAGGGAAGCAAAACGCCAGCCCTCGCCCCAAAGGTTTTCGGGTAAAGGGACGGGCGGCGCCATGTCAAGGGAGCTAGCCCTGTAAGCTTCCCCTGTATAATTAGGCATACTCGAATATTCTTCTGCCCGTTTTTGCAGCAACAATTTTAAAGCTGCAGTGCGGCGAGTCGCTTCTACTTTGATACCCAAAACTTTGCCCGCAGCTTCGATTAAACTGAGAGATTGAGGTCTAAATACTTGAATCAAGTCGGGCAAATTATGAGTTTGAGCTTGCTGGTGCAACTGCGCCGCCAGCCAATTAGAATTAGCTTCCGATTGGCTGCAAAAAGCGCTAAATTGAAAAGTTTGTGCCCCGTCACAAATTAATAGTTCCCACAATGGTTTACCTGTTTCGTCTTGCAGGGGACGGCGGTAAAAATCGGCTTGCCAAATACGCATGGGAGTTAAAAAATAAAATCTACAACTCAATAATTTTAATATAACCAGGGAACACTGCGTTTTTTTTACGAAAATCCTGCACGGTAATCCGCAGTAAGGGTAAAAAACTGGTTTCTTTGTCTGGAGTGCATCCGAGACTGTATAAAAAACCCGGTTTCTTCGATAGTGATGCGATCGCGAACTGTATTATTTAAGATTGTAAACCAAATACATATCCAATTCGCCCTTATTTTTAGCATAAATTTTCCCTCGATATTCGCATTCACAAAAATCCTTAACTAATTCAAACGTTGCACTAGAAATATTAATTTGTCCAGGCACACCCGAAGATTCCATCCGAGATGCAGTATTAACTGTATCTCCCCAGACATCATAAAAAGAAATACGGTATGTGGGAAACTCAGTCACAAAGAGTGCTGAGAGGGAAACGACCAGGCGATTTCAATCGCCTTGAATCTTCTGCTATAATTGAGCAGTGAGTAAGAATAATCAACTACGTGTTGAACCATTCCTAGTACGGCGAAATTCCGGCTACTTAGTACGGGGCTAGATACCTTGTCATTACCCACATATATGATAGTGAACGAGTAGTGCTGTAGATTTAATTTATGAGCGTTGAGAACTTCACAGACCCCGAAAAATGGGCATTACAGCAATGGGGAGACGTAGACCTGGGAGATAGCCGACGCACAA